>CAZGRM010000187.1:0-6638 GCA_964528295.1 uncultured Lachnospiraceae bacterium | reverse complement strand
AGCGTCCCTGGAGCGCTACTCGAAAAAAGAATTGTCAGGCCTGCTGCCGCCGGGGAGGGCCATTGACAAAGCCGGCGGCGTGTTGTAAGATAGACACATCAAATAAAGGAAAAGGTGATGGAAGTCCGGCGTGTCCGGTGTCACGGAATCAGTGGCGCGGGCGCGGCTGGAAAAGAGTAGATAAAATCAATGGAACAGGTTGGAAAGGAGCTGCTTGGCAGTTTTATTTCTTGTGCCTGGGATTTGATTTTATTTTACTCTCGGGGATTTGCCGCCGCCGGAAGACGAGCCGTAGAGTAAAATCTACGGCTTTTTCTTTTGCCTTAGGAAAGGAGAAAAAATGATGTATCAAGAGCTGCGTTTCAGTTTGGAAAAACCGCCGGTTTACACCAGGTCGGAGGCGCCCTTCTGGGATGATGAGCACATCTCCGGGCAGATGCTGAGGGCCCACCTGGACCCGGACTGTGAAGGGGCAAGCAGGAAGCTGGAGTTTATAGAGCGGTCGGTTTCGTGGATCCGGGAGACGGTAAAACCGTCGGAGTACAGGAGCCTCTTGGACCTGGGCTGCGGACCCGGCATTTACGCTGAAAAATTCGCGGAGGCGGGCTATCAGGTGACCGGGATCGATTGCTCAAAACGCTCCATCCGCTATGCGGCCGGGTCCGCAAAGAAAAAGGGATTGGAGATCCGGTATCTTTACCAGGATTATTTAAAGATGGATTTGGCTGAGGAGTTTGACTTTGCCACCATGATTTACTGTGATTACGGGGCGTTATCGTCGGAGGAACGGCGGGTGCTTCTGAAAAAGGTATACCGCCATTTGAGAGACGGCGGATCGTTCCTGCTGGATGTGTTTTCCATGGAAGAGTACCGCCGCTTTCAGGAAAAAAATGAGTGGGAAATTTGCCGGGACGGGGGATTTTGGCGGGGAGACGAATATATCGCGCTGAAGGGGCGCCACAAATACTCCGGTCATGTGACCCTGGAGCAGACCTCCGTCATTTCCCGGGCGGGAGTTTGCGCGTACTATGTGTGGAACACCTGCTTCGCCCCGGAGGCTCTGATCCGTGAGGTGGAGGAGGCGGGATTTCAGACGGTGGGGGTGTTTGGCGATGTGGCGGGCGGAGAATACCGAGAAAGCGGCGCCACCCTTGCGGTATTGCTGAGGAAGGGGACGGTATCCTGAATATTTTCCTGAAAGAAATCTATACTTTTTCCGGTGAAGATGGTAGGATATTCTCATCGGGATGGAATTTATCTTAAAGGAGAAGAGGATGAACGACAAAAAGACATTTCGCCCCATCCCAGGGCTGAGCCGGGAGGCGGAGGAGGGACAGCTGGCGGAGATTATCGATGTGGCGGAGAAAAATCTCGTCAGGACCCAGGAGCGGGTCCGGGAGCTGTCCGAGGAGCTGTATGATTTGATGGAAACCTACGGACCAAAGGACAAGGAGGCCCTGTCCCTTCTGCACAACACCCAGTCCCAGCTGCGGGAAAACAAGCGGGATCTGCTGCGCTGTCAGAAGGCCAGAAAGAAGCCGTATTTCGGCCGGATCGATTTCAAGGACCCGAAGCTGCCCTGGGAGGAATCCTACTATGTGGGCAGGGTGGGAATCTCCAGAGAGGGCTCTGAGCCCGCAGTCATCGACTGGAGAGCCCCGGTGGCCTCGGTTTACTATGAAAATTCCATGGGACTTTGCAGGTACGTGGTGAAGAGCGAGGGGGCCTATGAGATCGATCTGAGGCGGAAGCGCACCTATGAGATCGAGGGGGATAGGCTGAAGGACTTCTTTGACTCCGACGTGGTGGCCAACGACGAGCTGCTGACCAAGTATCTGGCGAAGAGCAAGAAGGCGGTGCTGGGGGAGATCATTGCCACCATCCAGCAGGAGCAGAATGCCATTATCCGCCAGTCGCCCAGGACAAACCTGATCGTCCAGGGCGTGGCGGGATCGGGAAAGACCACGGTGGCCATGCACCGGATTTCCTACATTCTTTATAATTATGAGGAGGAATTCCGACCGGAGGACTTTTACATCATCGGGAGCAACCGGATTTTGCTGAACTATATCACCAGCGTGCTGCCGGATCTGGATGTGTACGGGGTGTCCCAGATGACCATGGAGCAGCTGTTCATGCGGCTCCTCTATGAGGACTGGGATCCGGGCCGTTACCGCATCCGCCCCATCGACAAAAAGAACCGGGAGATCTGTATCAAGGGAAGCTACGGGTGGTTTCACGATCTGGAGCGGTTCTGCGGGGAGTACGAGAGGAAAGCGATTCCCCGGGAGGAGGTGCGGGTGGAGAAAAACGGGGTGCTGCTTTTGAACGAAACGGTGATCCGGGATTACATAGAGAGCAATCCTCAGCTTTCCATGCAGAGCAAGATCAATATGCTGAATGAGATGCTGCTGTCCAGGCTGGAAAACGAGTTGACCGGAAAGCACGTCTCCTACACCCCGGAGGAGAAGAGGGAGCTGCGGCGCAGGTGCCGGTGGCATTTCGGGAAGGAGGAGTGGAAGGGCTCCGTCTTTCAGGTCTACCGGGAGTTTCTCCTGGGGCAGGAGGAGCGGGGGAAGGGCATTCCGGTTTCGGAGCGGGATTTTGATGTCTACGATCTGGCGGCCCTGGCTTACCTGTACAAGCGGATCAAGGAGACGGACGGCATCCGGGAGGCCACCCATGTGATCATCGATGAGGCCCAGGACTTCGGCATGATGGCCTACGGCGCCCTGGCCTACTGCCTTAGGGGCTGTACCTACACCATTATGGGGGACGTGTCCCAGAATATCCATTACGGCTACGGCTTAAATGACTGGAGTGAGCTGCAGGAGCTGATCCTGACGGGGACCTATGACTGCTTTGGGCTATTGAAGAAGAGCTACCGGAACACGGTGGAGATCTCCGAGTTTGCCACCGGGATCCTGCGCCACGGCAGCTTTTCCATCTATCCGGTGGAGCCCATCAGCCGCCATGGAAACCAGGTGCGGGTCCTGGAGTGCCGGGATGAGGCGGACATGCTGGAGAAAACGGCGGGTACGATCGAGGGCTGGCAGCGGGAGGCCCGGGAGACCATCGCGGTGATCTGCCGGGACGAGGAGGAGGCCTCCCGGGTGAGGGGCCGGCTGGGAGAAAGGCTGAGGCTGGAGGATACGGATCTGGAGACGGCCGAGTTTGGCAGCGGCGTGATGGTGCTCCCGGTGGAGTACACAAAGGGGCTGGAATTTGACGCCGTGCTGATCTATCATCCCTCCGGAGAGAGCTATCCGGCGGAGGACCAGTATGTGAAGCTTTTGTACGTGGCGGCCACCCGGGCGCTCCATGAGCTGACGGTGGTTCACCTGGGGGATGTGACGGACCTGATCGGAAAGCCGGTGTCGGAGGAGAAGCGGATGGGCTCGCTGGAAAACCAGGTGTACAAGGAGGCGAAGCCCTACAAAAAAAGAGAAATCACCACCAGGGAGCAGGAGCTGCTGGATGTGATCCAGGGCGACAAGGAGAGGGACCTGAGAAACTATATGGGCCCCAAGCCCATCGTGGTGCCGAAGGCCGGGGAGAAGAAAGGTGGATCCGGGAATCCACAAAGCTCCGGCGGAAATCGTATGCCGGACGGCGGCTTGCCCGGGACAATAAGCGGGAACCATACGCCGGGCGGCAGTCCGCTGGGCGGAAATCACATGCCGGGTGGCTTGCCCGGAGGAACCGGTGGGAATCGCATGCCAGGCAGTGATCTGCCCGGGACAGGAACCGGGAACCACACACCGGGTGGCCTGCCCGGGAATGCTTTATCCAGAAAGGGGCTGCCGCGGATGGGCGGGGATAAACCCGGACCAAAGACCATCCGAAGGGAGGAGAGGACGGTGCCCATAAACCAATCCCCGTATCCCTTCGGCTCCATCCCCGACAACAGCCGCCTGCGCCCCACCGGCCACAGCCGGATCGACAATTCCGTCCGCATGGTGAGGAAGACGAAGAAATACATCGACCTGATCAGCAGCTACGGAACGCTGCGCCTCGCGCCCCTGGAGGACAAGCTGCTTCGGGTACAGTTTGTGAAGGGGCGGATGGCGGAGTTTACCCCGGGCTGCTGGAGCTATGAGCCGGGGCGGATCCCGGCGTGGACCGCAAAGGAAGGAAAAAATCTGGTGGAGATCTCCACCGGGGGACTCACGGTCAGAGTCGAAAAAAAGACGGGAGCTCTGCTGTTTTATGAAAAATCGGGAAAGCTTCTGCTGGCGGAGAAGGCGGCGTTGCCCCGACAGCTGGAGGGAGCCGGGGTGTTTCAGACCTGGACCTACTTTGACTGGCCCAAAAGTGAAAAGCTCTTCGCAAAGGGGATCCTGGACGCGGATCTGGAGCGGATAAACCAGAAGGCAAGGTACATCAGCTTCGGCGGAAAGACGCGGCGCCTTCCCCTCCTGGTCTCCGAGTACGGCTACGGCATCGCCCCGGCCGCGGAGCGGACCGTCCTGTGCTGTGACATCCCCATGTACGGCCCGTACCTCTACACCGACGGGGCAAAACAGATCGACTACTATTTCCTCTGGGGAGGAACCTACCAGGGAACGCTGGAGCTGTACAAAAAGCTCTGCTCTAGATCGTAAAGCTCTCATTCAGCATCAGGGAGGAGGGGGACCCTTTGGTCCCCCCTTCATTTTTCTCCTCTTATTATATAGAAGGAATAGGATACTGCGGGAAAAATGTCTAAACGGGACAAAAGAGCCGGATCGGGACAGACAAATCGGAGGGCCTTTGGTATTCTTCTTTTCGTACGGAAGTTAGAAACAACTAACAAAAAAAGGAGGAACCAAGATGTCTCAATCATCCAATGGAAAATCAAAGGAAAAAACGCTGAAGGGCAAGGATCTGATCACCATCGGCATTTTTTCCGCAATTTATTTTGTCATCAATTTTATCTTCATGCTGCTGAGCGGCCTTCATCCCCTGCTGTGGATCCTGATGCCCGGCCTTATCGCCCTGTTTTCCGGGATTCCCTTTCTGCTGATGTGCGCCAAGGTGCAAAAGCCGGGGGCGGTGCTGTTGATGGGGCTGATCACAGGTCTGATCTACTTTGCCACGGGACAGTTTACCGTGGTGATTCTGATCACCTTCGTTTTAGGCTGCGGCCTGGGGGAGTTGACGCGGTTTCTGAGCCATTACGGCGGCTTCCGGGGGAGCATTGCGGCCTTTGTCTTCTTCTCCCTGGGAATGACCGGTTCCCCTCTGCCCATCTGGCTGATGCGGGAGAGCTTCCTGGCCCAGATCACGGAGCAGGGGATGCCGGAGAGCTACGTGACGGCGCTGGAGGCGGCCTCCTCCCCCGCCATGCTGGCCGTATTGTTCGCGGCGCCCATCATCGGAGCCGTCATCGGCGCCTGGCTGGCCAAGGGTATGTTTCGGAAGCATTTTGAGAAGGCAGGGATCGTGTGACATGGAGACAAAGAAATCCGGGCGCGCCTCCATCGATCCCAGGACGGGCCTTCTGCTTTTGCTGATGGCGAACATCATCGCCTTTTCCCAGAAGCCCCTGTGGGTGGAGCTGTGCTGGATGGCATTTATGACGGCGCTCTTGTTTTTTTGCGGCCGCGGCAGGGCGGGGCTGAAGGTCTGCGCCCTCTACGGAGGAATTCTGCTGCTCCAGTGGTATATCCTCCCGGGCTCTTCTCTGATGATCGTCGCCAGCTTTTCTATTTTCGCCAACTATGCCCGGCGGATGTGTCCCTGCCTGATGGCCGGCACATTGCTGGTGAAGGCGGTTGCTCTGCGGAGGCTGATTGTGGGGCTGCGGAGGCTGCGTGTCCCCCAGCAGCTCATCATCCCCATCTCGGTGACGCTGCGGTATTTTCCCGCCATCCGGGAGGAGACGGGGCACATCCGGGACGCCATGCGGCTGCGGGATATCCGGGGAATGGAGAAGGTGGAGGCCCTGGTGGTGCCGCTGATGATCTCCGCCACCGGGACGGCGGAGGAGCTGTCCGCGGCGGCGGTGACCCGGGGCATTGAAAATCCCGCGGCAAAGACCAGTGTGATTTCTCTGCGTATGGGGGCGGCGGACTGGGGGAGCCTGGCGGTGGCGCTGGCCCTCACCGTCTCGGTATTTTTTCAGGGATAGGAGGGATTGTATGATTCAGATCGAGGGAGTATCCTTCGGATATTCGGAGCAGGCGGACACCCTCCATGGGCTCAGCCTCACCATCCCCGCCGGAGAGTGCGTGCTGCTCTGCGGGGAGAGCGGCTGCGGGAAGACCACGGTGACGAAGCTGATAAACGGACTGATTCCTCATTTTACCCAGAACGGCAGACTGACCGGGAGGGTGGAGGCGGAGGGGATGAAGGTGGCGGACGCGGAGCTTTATGAGCTGGCGAAGCACATCGGTTCCGTGTTTCAGAATCCCAAGAGCCAGTTTTTCAATCTGGATACGGACAGCGAGCTGGCCTTTGGGCTGGAGAATCAGGGAATGGAGCCGGATAAGATGCGGAGACGGCTGGATGAGACGGTGAGAGACCTGCAGGCAGAGAGGCTTAGCGGGAGAGATATCTTCTCTCTGTCGGGCGGCGAGAAGCAGATGCTTGCATTTGCCAGTGTATATGCCATGAATCCTGATATCTATGTGCTGGATGAACCGACAGCGAATCTG
>CAZGRM010000186.1:5486-6685 GCA_964528295.1 uncultured Lachnospiraceae bacterium | reverse complement strand
CGCCGCCTCTTCGATCTCCATCTGCATGATCCTGCGCTGCAGCTCATCCAGCTCCGTGGGGAGAGAGTCCAGCTCCGTCTTGATCAGAGCGCAGGCCTCATCCACCAGGTCAATGGCCTTGTCCGGGAGGAACCGGTCGGAAATGTACCGGTGAGACAAGGTGGCGGCGGCCACCAGGGCGCTGTCGGTGATCTTCACTCCGTGGAACACCTCGTACCGCTCCTTCAGTCCTCTCAGGATGGAGATGGTGTCCTCCACCGTGGGCTCGTCCACCAGCACCGGCAGGAACCGCCTCTCCAGGGCCGGGTCCTTCTCGATGTATTTCCGGTACTCATCCAAAGTGGTGGCGCCGATGCAGTGCAGCTCTCCTCTGGCCAGCATGGGCTTCAGCATATTTCCCGCGTCCATGGCTCCGTCCGTCTTCCCCGCGCCCACGATCAGATGCAGCTCGTCGATGAAGAGGATGATCTCCCCCTCGCTCTTTCGCACCTCCTCCAGCACAGCCTTCAGACGCTCCTCAAACTCACCCCGGTACTTGGCTCCCGCCACCAGAGCTCCCATATCCAGAGAGAATATCTTCTTATTCTTCAATCCCTCCGGCACATCGCCCCGGACGATCCGCTGGGCCAGTCCCTCCACCACGGCGGTCTTTCCCACGCCGGGCTCTCCGATCAGCACCGGATTGTTCTTCGTCTTTCTGGAAAGAATCCGTATCACATTCCGGATCTCCCCGTCCCTGCCGATCACCGGATCCAGCTTCTGGCTCCTGGCCTTCTCCACCAGATCCTGGCCGTATTTATTCAGCGTGTCGTAGGTGGCCTCCGGATTGTCCGTGGTCACCCGCTGGTTGCCCCGCACCGTGGACAGCGCCTGGAGAAACCGCTCCTTCGTGATGCCGAACTCCCGCAGGAACTGCTTCATGGAGGGGCTTTCATTATTTAAAATGGACAGAAACAGATGCTCCACCGACACGTACTCGTCTCCCATCTGCTTCGCCACATCCTCGGCGCTGACCAGCGCCTTGTTCAGATACTGTCCGATATAGGGACTGCCCCCGGCCACCTTCACCTTTCCATTCAGGGCCTGCTCCAGTCTATTCGCAAAATATTCCTTCTGTATCTCCATCTTCTCGATCAGCTTCGCGATCAGGCTGTCCTCCTGGTGAAACAGCGCGTACAAAAGATGCTCCTGCTCAATCT
>CAZGRM010000186.1:0-5476 GCA_964528295.1 uncultured Lachnospiraceae bacterium | reverse complement strand
CTCCTGATTGCCAAACTGATAGGCGGTCTTCTCCAGAGTATTGACCGCCTCTATCGACTTCTGCGTAAATTTGCTGATATTCATAAGCAAACCTCCTCTCACTCCCCGGCGGCAGATTTTCTGCCGCCTTGTTATATTTGGACTATAACACTATTTGTTAGCCACGTCAAGGTTCGAGTGCTAATTTGTTTATAAAAAATTTGTAAATTCTTTCCCGTTTGGCCGGCAGGCGCACAGATGTGTTCGACCGGATTTTCACAAAATGGGCGCTCTTATGATCTGGAAAAGCAATTGGTTTCAAATTAGTACATAAAGAGACCCATTTTTACTTATCTTATGGCGAAAAATGTTTTAAAATGTAACCATCATTTACACGAGAGCGCTGTTTTGGAAAATATTGTCTATTTTTTAAAACAGTAGATAAAATTAAGGAGGCTTACAAAATGAAAAGAAAAACACTTGCACTGATCTTGTGTGCCGCCATGCTTGGAACAACAGGCATCACAGCGGCAGCGGAAGAAAGCGGCGGCAGCTACACCATGTTTATCCGTTCCCAGTACCACGACTGGATCACAGAGCTGAAATGGTATGACGTGGCGGAGGAAACCACCGGCATCACCGTAGAATACGTGGACGGACCTGAGGAGATCGCTGACACCTACAGCGAAGTGGACCAGAGACTCGCCAGCGGCACCCTTCCGGAGGCCACCATGCTCAAGCTGTCCCAGGCAAAGGTATACGGAGCCCAGGGCGCGTTTGTGGACCTGGCTCCCTATATTGCGGAATACGCTCCGAACTATCAGGCCTACATCGACGCCAACCCGGAATACGCGGCTTACATAACCGATGGGGACGGCGCGATCTACGCTCTGGTGAAGGAATCCCCGATTTTCGCGGACCTGATCGGCTACCGCGCGGATCACTTCGCGGCGGCGGGCATCGACGCGGCTTCCGTGCAGACGGTGGATGATTTCACCGAGGCGCTCCGCACTCTGAAGGCCTACTACGGCGCGGACAACGCGAACTATTATCCGCTGAGCGGCCGGGAAAGCGCGCTTCGCTTCGCCGCCTGGTTCGGCGCGGCCTCCTACGTGGACGAGACAAGCTCCGGCGGCGTTTACTACGGCTACGAGAAGGACGGCAGCTTTGATATCAAGAACGAGAACGCCTATACCTGGATCGAGACCATGAAGACCTGGTACGACGAAGGCCTCATCAATCCCAGCTGGGTAGAGGGAACCAACAGCGAGGGCGACTGGGAGTCCCAGGTGCTGGAAGGCAACGCCTCCGTCTTCTACGATTACTATAACCGCGCCCAGTGGTTCATGTCCAACGGCGGCCCGGACAATGATGAAAACTATGATATGCAGGTGCTGGATTTCCTGAAGGACGAAGAGGGCAATGTGATGCGGGTGACCAGCTCCCTTCTGTACAACGGCGACTGCTGTATCGCGGTGAACAGCTCCTGTGATGAGGAGACCATCAAGACCATCCTGACCTTCCAGGATTTCTTCTACTCCGAGGAGGGCATCACCCTGGCCAACTGGGGCGTAGAGGGCGAGAGCTATCAGGTGAACGAGGACGGCGCCAAGGAATTTATTGTTGATTACGAGACAGAGGAGTCCAAGGCGGACGGTGAGAAGAAGTGGTCCTTCCTGAGCGACCGTCTGACCGTGTGCAAGCCGGTGGATCAGGAGGCCTTCTACAGCTACAACACCGAGCTGATCGCCGAGGCGGCAAACCGCTGCATCGTCGATGAGAATCTGCTGGATCGCCCGGTAGTTCTGTACACCACGGAGCAGGAGGAGACACTGTCCAACCTGGTTGCAGCGGTATACGCTTCGGAAACCTCCTCTCTGACCAGCTTCATCGTGGGCAACACAGAGCTGAACGAGGATAACTGGAACGCCTTTATCGAGGAGATGGATTCTCTTGGCCTGTCCCAGATCGAGGAGATTCAGCTGGAAGCCTACCAGAGCACCATCGGTTAAGAAACAACTCGGCAAAACAGAAAAGAGGATGGAGTTTTTCATCCTCTTTTCTCTTTATAGAGGCACAGAAATATTTTCAGAAAGGAAACAGCAAGGTGAAAACAAAGAAAAAAAACGTAGCCCCGGCGCAAAAATTACCGATGGCACAACGGCTGAAAAAGGATCTGCGCAGAAACTGGCAGCTGTACCTGCTGCTGGTTCCAGGCATTATCAGCCTGATTTTATTTAAATTGGGACCGCTGGCCGGGATGGTGATCGCGTTTGAAAATTTCAGTGCGTTTAAAGGAATCTTTGGCAGCGAATGGGTGGGATTGAAGTATTTTATCCAGATGGTCCAGGACAAGTATATGCTAAAGCTGGTATCAAACACCGTGATCCTGGCCGTTCTGTCAGTCGTGTGTGTATTTCCGATCCCTGTCCTGTTTTCTCTATTTCTGAATGAAGTACACTGGAAAAAAATACGAGGCGTGATCCAGTCCCTCAGCTTTCTCCCGTATTTTATCTCAGCGGCGGTTATGGTCAGCATCATGTATACCATCCTGAGCCCGACCTCCGGTATCGTCAATATCCTCATCACCGCCCTGGGCGGAAGCTCAGTCAATTTCATGGCGAAGCCGGAGTGGTTCCGTCCCATTTACGTTTTTCTGCAAATTTGGCAGACCTTCGGCTATACGGCCATCATTTACATCGCGGCCATCACAAATATTGATCCGGTGCTCTATGAGGCCGCCGAGGTGGATGGGGGAAACCGCTGGACCAAGATGTGGCACATCACTCTGCCGGGGATTTCCACCTCCGTCATTACCATGCTGATCATCAACATCGGCAATATCTTCACTGTGGATACGGACCGGATTCTGCTGATGTACAACTCCAGCAACGCCGCGACGGCGGATGTGATTCAGACCTACGTGTACCGGATCGCCTTTGAATCCCTGGGCTTTCCGAACTACAGCTACGGCACAGCGGTCAACCTGGTAAAATCGATCCTGGCCTTCATACTGGTCATCATCGCCAACCGTCTGTCGGACAGGTACGCGGAAACCAGACTGTTCTAAGAGGAGGGGAAAGCTATGAAATCAAAAGAAAAAATTTTGCGGCCAAAGTCAAAAAAAACCGGCATGTTTGATATCATAAACACGGCGATTCTGGCGGTCATCGCAATTTGCTGTATTATTCCCTTCCTGTATGTGTTTTTTATCGCGTGCAGCGACGGAAAATACCTGACCCGGGGACTTGTTACCTTCTTCCCGAAGGGCTTCAATTTTCAGTCCTTCATTTATGTGCTCTCCAATCCCCGCTTCGCCATCTTTACGGGGATGCGGAATTCGGTGATCTACACCTTCTTCGGCACGATTGTGGCCGTGATTCTGACCTACATCACGGCGTACGCGCTGACCAGGACCAGATTGGGCTCCCGCTATCTGATCATGAGACTCTTTGTGATCACCTGGGTCTTTGAGGCAGGTATCATTCCTCAGTACATTGTCTACAGCAAGCTGGGCTTTATTGATAATATCTGGGTTATGATCATTCCCGGAGCCATCAACACTCAGTTTCTGATCATCACAAAGGCGTTCCTGGAGGGGCAGCCCAGAGAGCTGGAGGAGGCGGCATTCGTGGACGGCGCCACGGATATTCAGGCCATGACCAAAATCTATATGCCAATATCCAAGCCCATCATCGCCACCATCGCCCTGTTTAACGCGGTCAGCATCTGGAACCAGTACCTGATTCCCCAGCTGTTCCTGAAATCAGACGCCAAAAAGACGATTCAGCAGGTTTTGAAGAGCGTGATCATCGGAGCAAACGAGAGCCCCTTCTCCAACACCATCGTCAACAATGTTACGCTGAATCAGGAAAATCTGCAGGCGGCGGCCATCTTTATCGCCATGCTGCCCATTATATGCGTGTATCCCTTTGTACAGAAATATTTTAAAAACGGAATTTTGATCGGCTCTGTCAAAGGCTAAATCGAAACGGAGGTTATTATGAGCAGAGATATTATTGAATTGCCGGTAATGAAGGCGGACGGACAGCTGTACCGCAACCCTCTCCTGGGAACGGTGGAGGCCCTTCTGCCCAATCCTCAGAACAGCGTCCACGCGGCGGACCTTCTGGAGCTGCCAAACGGCGACCAGCTGTGCTGCTGGTTCGCCGGCTCTGACGAGGGAAACGCGGACATCAGCATCATGGTGTCCCGGCTGAAGGCGGGGGAGAGCCGGTGGAGTGTGCCGGAAAAGGTTTCCGACGATCCGAGCCGCTCGGAGCAGAACCCCTCCCTCTTCCTTCATCCCAACGGCGAAATCTGGATCATGTACACGGCGCAGGTTTCCAGAAACGCCTGCCCCAACGCAAGGTTTAATTTGCAGTACACGGCGGAAATTCGGCGGAAAATTTCCAGGGACAACGGCTATACCTGGGGAAGGACGGAAACTCTCTTCTCCCGGGAGGGCTCCTTCTGCCGTCAGAAGATCCAGGTGCTCTCCAGCGGAAGGTGGGTGTTCGGAAACTGGATCTGCTTCAACGACGACACCCGCAACGGCAGCGATATCACGGTGGTACAGATTTCTGACGACCAGGGCAAAAGCTGGCGTCCCGTGGAGATTCCGAAGAGCCGGGGCCGCGTCCACTGCAATATCATCGAGACTGCCCCGAAAAAGCTCACGGCCCTGTTCCGCAGCCGCTCCGCGGATTCCATCTATCTTTCCTACTCCGAGGATGAGGGGGAGACCTGGACTGAGCCCGCGCCCACAGAGCTTCCAAACAACAATTCCAGCATCTCCGCCATCCGGCTGAGCTCCGGCGCCCTGGCGGTGGCGTACAATCCGGTGGGGGCCGGCGACGACCCCGACGCGACGGTTTGGCCCAGGCTGCGCTGCCCGGTGGCGGTGGCCCTCTCTGATGACAACGGAAGGACCTGGCCCGCGGCGCGCCTGGTGGAATTCGGCGAGGGGTATATCGGAAGAGAAAACGACGGATATAACCGCCGCTACGAATACCCGGTGATGACCCAGGGAGCCGACGGGATCATCCGCGTCGCCTACAGCTACGGAGAGCGCGGCTGTGTGAAATATGTGGAAGTGACGGAGCCCTGGATCCGGGGAACCAGGGCTTCGTCAGAAAAATAAATTTTAATATTACAGGATATCGATGTATTCCCCCGCCAGAGCCTTATTCATGCTGCGCACCGCGCAGAATTTTCCACACATGCTGCATGTGTCGCTGTGATCGTCCTCCGGGAGGCGGTCATTCCGGATGGCTCTGGCGGTGTCCGCGTCCAGGGCGCAGGCGAACTGGGCCTCCCAGTCAAGGACCCGCCTGGCGTCCGCCATTCTGTCGTCCATGTCCCTGGCCCCCGGTATGCCCTTGGCGATGTCCGCCGCATGGGCCGCGATCTTGGAAGCGATGATCCCCTGCTTCACATCCTCCACATTGGGCAGGGCCAGGTGTTCTGCCGGTGTCACAGAGGACGGAAAGGCCGC
>CAZGRM010000185.1:0-6696 GCA_964528295.1 uncultured Lachnospiraceae bacterium | reverse complement strand
GCCAACGTTCCAATAAACGCGTCCGAGACTGCGGACACCTCGAATGAAGCTTCCGAGGAGGGGGGAGGAAACATTGCGGTTTCCGGTGGTGAAGGAAAAGAAAATACCTCAGTCTCCGGCGGTGAAGGAAGCGAAAGCACCGTAGCTGTCGGTGGTGAAGGAAAAGAAAATGCGGCAGTTTCCGGCGGTGAAGGAAGCGAAAACGCCACAGTTTCCGGCGGTGAAGGAAAAGAAAATGCCGCAGTCTCCATCGGTGAAGGAAAAGAAAATACCGCAGTCTCCGGCGGCGAAGGAAGCGAAAACGCCGCAGTTTCCGGCGGCGAAGGGAGCGAAAACACCCCGGCTTCCGGCAGTGAAGAGAATGAGAGTGCCCCGGCTTCCGGTGGGGAAGGAAGCGAAAATGCGGCAGTTTCCGGCGGGGAAGGAAGCGAAAACGCCGCAGTTTCCGGCGGCGAAGGGAGCGAAAACGCCACAGTTTCCGGCGGCGAAGGAAACGAAAATGCCGCAGTCTCCAGCGGCGAAGGGAGCGAGAGTGCCCCAGCCTCCGGCGGTGAGGATTTATCCGGCCTCGGGGACGCTTCCGGGGATGTGGCGGAAACGGCGGGGGATCGTCTGATCCTGGAGATCCAGGAGGTGGCCCCGGAGGATATGGCGGACGGGGAGGAAATCACCGGGACGATAGAGGCCGATGCCGTCTCTCTGGAGGAGAGCGGTCATGCCTCCGACGCCGGCCTTTCCCGTCTCCGTTCCGGCACGGCCCAGTACAGCGGCAGCTACGGGAACCAGCTCAGCGGCGGTGCCGCCCAGATATACCAGGCTTTTGTGGACAACTACGTGGGGACGGGGAGCGCCGGATCCTTTGAATGCGCTTTTTCCACACCCCTGACCTTCGCCGTATATCCGTCAAAAAACGCGGACGGAACGGTGAACTGGAATCTGGACCAGAACGAGGAATATATCAATGAGATCCAGCCCCAGATCAGCGCCATGGTCCAGCCGGCCTATGACGCCTTTATCTATGACCATCCGGAGGTATTCTGGCTTGGCACCCCGAAATACAGCTGGTCCGTGGCCCTCAGCGGCAGCTCCAGTAATGGCACAGGCACCGGGACAATCAGCAAGCTGACCCTGGTCCCCAGCGAAAAATATACGGGAGCGTCGGCGGACATAGCCGCCTTCAGCCAGGCCGTGGACAGTGTGGTGGCGTCCCTCTCCGCCTCCGTCACGGCCAGCTCCAGCCAGTACAATAAGGTGAAAGCCATCCATGACTGGATCTGCAACCAGGTGTCCTACGGGGAAAACTCCTACGCCCACACCGCCGCAGGCGTATTTATTAGAAATCAGGTGGTGGTCTGCGAGGGCTACGCCAAGGCCTTCAAGATTCTGTGTGACCGGTTCGGCATCGAGTCTGCCCTGATCCCCGGCAATGCCCTGAAATCCGATGGCACCTACGAGGGCCATATGTGGAATCATGTAAAAATGGAGGACGGCAACTGGTATCTGGTGGACGCTACCTGGAACGACCAGTCCGGCGGGATCTCGGACACCTATTTCCTGGCCGGCAGCGCCAGCCTGGGATTTACGGGAAAGACGGTCGGGGAGGAGAGAATCCTCTTTAACAATTTTTCCAGCTCCGCCAACAGCGTAAACTTCGGACTTCCCGGCATCACCTCCCAGAAATACAGTCCCGGAAGCGTCAGCACCCATGTGCATGACCAGTACGTGAAGGAGGTGGCGGCGCCCACCTGCACCGCGGACGGCTACACTGTGTATGGATGCCGGGAGTGCGACTGGACCATGCGGGTACAAAATACCGGCAGCGCGCTGGGCCACAGCTTTACCACCTACGTATCTAACAATGACGCCACCTGCACCGCGGACGGGACGAAGACCGCCACCTGCGACCGATGCAAGGCCGCCAAGCAGACGGTGACAGACCCGGGCAGCGCACTGGGCCACAGCTTTACCACCTACGTCTCCAACAATGACGCCACCTGCACCGCGGACGGGACGAAGACCGCCACCTGCGACCGATGCAAGACGGCGAAACAGACAGTGACAGACCCGGGCAGTGCGTTGGGTCACAGCTTTACCACCTACGTCTCCAATAACGATGCCACCTGCACCGCGGACGGCACGAAGACCGCCACCTGCGACCGATGCAAGGCCGCCAAGCAGACGGTGGCGGACCTGGGCAGCGTACTGGGTCACAGCTTCACCACCTACGTCTCCAACAAGGACGCCACCTGTACCAAGGACGGCACGAAGACCGCCGCCTGCGACCGGTGCAAGACCGCCAAGCAGACCGTGACGGACACCGGCTCCAAGCTGGGGCACAGCTATTCCAAATATGTATCAAACAAGGATGCCACAGTGCTGAAGGACGGCACGAAGACGAGAACCTGCAGCCGGTGTAAGACGAAGCAGACCGTGACAGATACCGGCAGCAAGCTCACCCCCACCATAAAGGTGAACGCCGCCAGCCTGACCCTGAAGACCGGCCAGACCACCACGGCCCTGAAGGTCAGCGGCCTGGCGAAGGGGGACAGCATAAAAAAATGCGTATCCGCCAATACTTCCAAGGTGAAGGTGACGCTGAAGTCGGGAAAAATCACGCTGAAGGCCCAGAAAAAGACGGGGTCGACGACGGTGACCATCACGCTGGCCAGCGGTTTGACGAAAAAGATCACCGTCAAGGTCCAGAAAACCGCGGTGAAGACCACGAAGATCACGGTGCCCTCGAAAAAGGTGACACTGGAGAAGGGCAAAAAGACCACCCTGGCCCCGGTGGTGACTCCCATCACCAGCGCCCAGAAGATCACCTACTCCTCCTCCAATAAAAAGGTGGCCACCGTTTCCTCCAAGGGCGTCATCACCGCCAAGGCAGCCGGATCGGCCAAGATTACGGTGAAATCGGGCACGAAAAAGGTGACAGTGACCGTGACTGTGAAAAAGGCGGCCACCACAAAGCTGACCGGAGTTCCGGCCACGCTGACCATAAAGAAGGGAAAGACGTACACCCTGAAGCCAAAGCGCACCCCCTCGAACAGCGATGACGCCATCACCTACAAAAGCTCCAACACCAAGGTGGTCACCGTCTCCTCCAAGGGAAAGCTGACCGCAAAAAAGAAGGGAACTGCCACCATCACCGTGAAATCCGGAAAGATTTCCGTAAAATGCAAGGTCACTGTAAAATAAAAAATACCAAATTTTTCTTCTGACGCGAAAAGCCTGTGAGCACGCGCATTCTCCGTCCCATGCCGGCAGAATGTAGAATAAAAAGATAAAAAAAGTACATATTACTAACATACCGGCCGGAATCACGATGCCTGCGCCCCACGGTCCAGAGCCCGGATCCTGACCGGAGAAGCCACAGGAAAATAGGAAAAGGAGAAAAAGAATGATGAAACGCTGGAGAAAGTACGTATTATGCCTTGCTTGTGTGTGCTGCATGGGAGCCCTGGCCGGATGTGGAAACAACGGCAAGAACAACGAGACCGACAAGACCCAGACCACAGAAAAGAATGGGACAACGGAGGCGGAAAACGGCAGTGGAGCCGGCCGGGATGACAAGGCCGGAGACAACAATGACGCCGACAGAAACGACGCCGTAGGAGACGATGACAGGACAGACGGCGATACCGGCGTCCTGGATGAGAACCAGGGAGCTGAGGGCACCGGCACAGTCAACGATGTGACGGACGGCACCGACAATGGCACCGGTGACGACGGCGCGGCAGGCGACGTGGGCGATGCCGGCTCAGACCTGATTGACGGAGTGGGCGACGCTGGCAAGGATATCATTGACGGAGTGGAGAACGCAGGGGATGAGCTGACCGGAAATGACACGATCCGCAACAATCCCTGATGCTCCGGCACAGAGGTTCCACCTTGGGCAGCTTTCCGGTAAAACGGCAGGCTGCCCGTTCTGTCTGCCCCATGGAAAAGACGATAACAGAAAAAGGAGAACACATATGAGATTTCGGCCATGTATCGACATACATAACGGGAAGGTCAAGCAGATCGTGGGGGGAAGCCTGCGGGACGAGGGCGACGCGGCCCGGGAAAATTTCGTCTCCCGAAAGGACGCTGGATACTACGCGGAATTTTACAAAAAGGACCGGCTGACCGGGGGACACATCATTTTGCTGAATCCGGCCTCCTCCCCCCACTATGAGGCCACAAAGGCCCAGGCCCTCCGGGCGCTTGGGACGGCCCCGGGCATGTGGCAGGTGGGAGGCGGCATCCGGCCGGAGAACGCGGCGGAATTTCTGGATGGGGGAGCCACCCACGTGATCGTCACCTCCTACGTATTCCAGGACGGGAAAATTCACTATGAAAATCTGGAACGGCTGGTGAGGGAGACCGGGAAGGACCGTCTGGTGCTGGATCTGAGCTGCCGGAGGCGGGGCGAAGACTACTATGTGGTGACGGACCGCTGGCAGAAATTCACGGATGTGAAGCTGGATCAGAGGACACTGGAGGAGCTGTCCGGCTGCTGCGGCGAATTTCTCATCCACGGGGCGGATGTGGAGGGAAAATCCGGGGGAATCGAGGAGGAGCTGGTGAGGCTGCTGGGAAGCTGGGGCGGGCTGCCCGTCACCTACGCGGGCGGAGTGGGCAGCTACGACGATCTGCGGCTTTTGCGAAGGATCGGGCAGAACAGAGTGGACGTCACCGTGGGCAGCGCCCTGGATCTGTTCGGAGGCCCCCTCTCCTATCGAAAAATCCTGGAGCTGTGTGACCAATAGAATTGTGCGGAAAATAAAAAATATTGTCCGTAAAAATTCGAAGAATTGGCAAAAGTTTCAAATTTTCATTGAAAAAACCGGGATATATGGTATAATGACAGTAGAAATGGGGCTGCCGTCCGTGGCCGCGTTTCTCTATCTTAGAATAAAGGAGTTGGATAATATGAAGTTTACGATAAGTGGAAAGAACATCGAGATTACCGACGGGCTGAGGTCCACCATCAAGGACAAGCTGGGAAAGCTGGAAAGGTATTTTACTCCTGAGACTGAAATCATTGTCACATTGAGCGTCGAGAAGGAACGCCAGAAGATCGAGGTTACGATCCCGGTGAAGGGAAACATTATCCGTTCCGAGCAGGTCAGCAATGATATGTACGTATCCATTGACCTGGTGGAGGAAGTGATTGAGCGCCAGCTGCGCAAATACAAAGAGAAGATCATCGATAAGCATCAGGACGGCGGGAATTTTAAGAAGGAATTTATTGAGAAGGAGACGGAGCCTCTGGAGGAGGTAAAGATCATCCGCACCAAGCACTTTGGCATGAAGCCCATGTATCCGGAGGACGCCTGCGTGCAGATGGAGCTTCTGGGCCATAACTTCTACGTGTTCTACAACGCCGAGACGGAGGAAGTAAATGTGGTGTATAAGAGAAAAGGAAACACCTACGGATTGATAGAGCCTGAATATTGATCGGCAGAGCAGTGAGAGAGACACCCCGGGCAGGTCCGCTTGCCCGGGGTAATTTTTGGGTTTTTGGGGCAGAATCAATTGTGAACACCCCCATCTTTTTGTTCATAAAAAATTTAATTGCCTCACACTAAGGAAAGTGATACAATAAGTTGGAAATTATGGCATATAGAAATGCGCCACTGGAGGTCAAAATGAAATTAATAGAGAGATTTTTCGGAACCCACAGCCAGCGCGAGCTGAAAATGATCGCGCCCATCGTGGACAAGGTGGAGAGCCTGCGTCCCACGATGCAGGCATTGTCAGACGAGGAGCTGCGGGCGAAGACGCAGGAATACAAAAAGAGATATGCGGCCGGGGAGACGCTGGATGATCTGCTCCCGGAGGCATTCGCCACCGTCCGGGAGGCGGCAAAGCGCGTCCTGGATATGGAGCATTACAGGGTACAGATCATCGGCGGCATCATTCTTCATCAGGGGCGTATCGCGGAGATGCGGACCGGTGAAGGAAAAACACTCGTATCCACACTTCCGGCTTATCTGAATGCCCTCACAGGAGAGGGTGTCCACATCGTTACTGTCAATGACTACCTGGCACACCGCGACGCGGAGTGGATGGGGAAGGTACATGAATTCCTTGGACTGACCGTGGGCTGTGTGCTGAACTCCATGGATAATGATGAGAGAAGAAAACAGTACGCCTGCGACATCACCTATATTACAAACAACGAGCTGGGCTTTGATTACCTGCGTGACAACATGGTGATTTACAAGGAGCAGCTGGTTCAGCGGGATCTGGTCTACGCCATCATCGATGAGGTGGACTCGGTACTGATCGATGAGGCCCGTACCCCCCTGATCATTTCCGGTCAGAGCGGCAAATCCACAAAGCTCTACGAGGTCTGCGACATTCTGGCCAGACAGCTGGAGCGGGGCGAGGCCAGCGGCGAGGTGACGAAGATGACGGCCCTCATGGGGGAGGAGATCACCGAGACCGGAGACTTCATCGTCAATGAGAAGGATAAGATCGTAAACCTGACGGAGCAGGGCGTCCACAAGGTGGAGAAGTTCTTCAATATTGAGAACTTCGCCGATCCGGAGAACCTGGAGATCCAGCACAATATCGACCTGGCGCTGCGGGCCAACAACCTGATGTTCCGGGACCAGGATTACGTGGTGAAGGACGACGAGGTGCTGATCGTCGATGAGTTCACGGGACGTATCATGCCGGGCCGCCGCTATTCCGACGGACTCCACC
>CAZGRM010000184.1:2069-6777 GCA_964528295.1 uncultured Lachnospiraceae bacterium | reverse complement strand
TCTTCCGGGCGTAGTGGCGGCAGATGACAAATAGGAAAGCGGAAGACGTGCTGGAGGAGCTGGAGGCTTATCTCAATTCCGCAAAGTATGCTCTGTTTTCCAACAGCCAGATCCTGGTGGATCGGGTGAAGATGGAGGAGTATCTTCGGGAGCTCCGCCAGTGCGTGAAGGATCAAAATTGATCGAATAAGAAAAGAGGACAAGACAATGGCAAGAAAGAAAATTATCGCGGGCAACTGGAAAATGAACATGACTCCCAGCGAGGCGGTAAAGCTGGTGGAGACTCTGAAGCCGCTGGTGGCGAACGATGAGGTGGATGTGGTATTCTGCGTTCCGGCCATCGACATCATTCCGGTGGTGGAGGCTGCCAAGGGCTCCAACATCCAGATTGGCGCCGAGAATATGTACTTTGAGGAGAAGGGCGCTTACACAGGCGAGATTTCTCCGGCGATGCTCACCGATGCCGGTGTGAAATATGTGGTTCTGGGTCACTCCGAGAGAAGGGAGTATTTCGCGGAGACCAGCGAGACTGTAAACAAGAAGATGCTGAAGGCATTTGAGCACGGCATCACCCCCATCATGTGCTGCGGCGAGTCTCTGACTCAGAGAGAGCAGGGCATCACCATGGACTGGATCCGTCAGCAGGTGAAGGTGGGCTTCCAGAATGTGACTGCCGATCAGGCAAAGACCGCTGTGATCGCGTATGAGCCGATCTGGGCCATCGGTACCGGCAAGACCGCCACCACCGAGCAGGCGCAGGAGGTTTGCGCGGGCATCCGTCAGTGCATCGCTGAGATTTACGATGAGGCTACGGCGGCGGAGATCCGCATTCAGTACGGCGGATCCGTGAACGCGAAGACCGCTCCCGACTTGTTCGCTCAGGCGGACATCGACGGCGGCCTGGTAGGCGGCGCTTCCCTGAAGGAAGAGTTCGGAAAGATCGTAAACTATAAGTAAAAAGTGACATAAAACCAAGCCTCCGCCCGACATAAATACTGGATTTATGGGAGGGCGGAGGCTTCTTCTATTTTTTCATCTCTCCGGATATGCCGCCGTCAGGCGAAGGATCCGTTTGGGGAAAGGAGAGATAATTATGCGGGAAAAAATGAAAAAAGGCCTTCAGGAGGCCTGCGATGTGCTGGAGCTGGGGATGGCTTTTCTGGTCCTGGTGGGGATCGTGCTGGCCATTATCAGTATGCTGCGGGATTTTCAGGTGTTTCACAGTCTGGCGGAGGACACCTCCGCGTTCAAGATCTATCTGGAGGAGATATTTACCATTGTCATCGGGATCGAGTTTTTGCAGATGCTGTGCAGGCCCAATTCTGACAATGTTTTGGAGATATTGATCTTTCTGGTGGCCCGCCACATGATCGTGGGAGAGACCACGCCGTATCAGGATTTTGTGTCTGTGATCAGCGTGGCGCTG
Organism: uncultured Lachnospiraceae bacterium; assembly: GCA_964528295.1. Taxonomy (GTDB): domain Bacteria; phylum Bacillota; class Clostridia; order Lachnospirales; family Lachnospiraceae; genus Choladousia. Next base: position 5,351 of record CAZGRM010000184.1, on the reverse strand, counting down.
CTCTGTGTGGTGCGGCGGTATCTCAGTGTGATGAAGCACGGCGGCCAGTGGCGGTTTGGAAAACAGAAAAAAGAGGAGCCGTGAGGAGGAAAACATGGAAAAAAGGGTAATAGGCGTTGGGATTTTGGGTCTGGGCACCGTGGGTCTAGGAGCCTACAAGGTGCTGAAGGCTCAGAAGGAGGAGATGATCCACAAAATCGGAGCCGTGCTGGAGGTGAAAAAGATTCTGGTGCGAAACGTGGCCAAGGCGGCCGCCAGGATTGACCGGCCGGAGCTGGTGACGAACCGGTGGGAGGATGTTCTGGAGGATCCTGATATTCAGATTGTGATTGAGCTGATGGGAGGTATGGAGCCCGCCGGGACCTACATCGAGGCGGCGCTGCGGGCGGGAAAGCATGTGGTGACCGCCAACAAGGACCTGATCGCGGCGGACCATGGCAGGCTGTTGGATCTGGCGAAGCGGAAAAATTGTGATCTGATGTTTGAGGCGGCGGTGGCGGGGGCCATCCCGGTGATCGCGCCTCTGAAGCAATCATTGGCCGCCAACCATCTCAGCGAGGTGATGGGGATCGTCAACGGCACCACCAACTTTATCCTGACGAAGATGGCTCAGGAGGGCATGGAGTTTCGGGAGGCTCTTGGGCTGGCCACAGAGCTGGGCTACGCGGAGGCGGACCCCACGGCGGATGTGGAGGGACTGGACGCGGCCCGGAAGGTGGCGATCCTGGCCTCCATCGCCTTCAATTCCCGGGTTTCCCTGGAGGATGTGACCACGGAGGGAATCACCGGGATCTCGGCCCAGGACATCCGGTATGCCCGGGAGATGGGCTGCTGTGTCAAGCTCATCGGCATGGCCCGAAGTGACGGGGAAAAAATTGAGGCCTATGTGGCTCCCATGCTGATCCCTCTGAGCCATCCTCTGGCCTCGGTGAACGATTCCTACAATGCCGTCTTCGTCCGGGGAGACGCGGTGGACAACGCCATGTTTCTGGGGCGGGGCGCCGGAGAGCTGCCCACGGCCAGCGCCGTGGTGGGGGATGTGTTTGAGGTGGCGAGAAATATCGTTCATCACTGCTGCGGCCGGATCGCCTGCACCTGCTATAAAAAGCTACCGGTGATTCCCATGGAGGAGGTACACAGCCGGTATTTTTTCCGGGTCCGGGTGGAGGACCGGATCGGCGTGCTGGCGGAGATCGCGGATGTGTTCGCGGAGCATCAGGTCAGCGTCCAGCAGATCATCCAGAAGCAGAAGACCGGGGATTACGCGGAGATCGTGGTGATCACCGAGTCCGTGCGGGAGGGAGCCTTCCGGGAGGCGGTCCGCCAGGTGGCGGAAAAGCCCCGCATCAAAAAGGTGGAATCCGTCATCCGGGTGTACGGCGGCGAGGAATAGAGCGCCGTCCGTCCGGCATGAACCGCGTCCCATTTTCTTGACAATGGGGAAGGATATGTTATACTAAATCTCAGTGTGGTATTCGGAAACGCGCGTCCCCCGGAGGGGGAATAGGAGAGGGCAAATGGATCCGCCCTTTGCGACAGGCAGCCGCACAGGTAAGGAACCCGGTGAGAATCCGGGACAGTCACCACTACTGTAAGGCGGACGAAGGGACAGTGTGCCACTGGCGAAGAAAGCTGGGAAGGCGTCCCGGAGGAGGAAGCTAAGTCAGGATATTTACAGCAGCGAATCGTTCCATTTCTGGGCTGGGGAAATGAACGTTTGAGAGAAAGCGAGGAAAAAGCGTTCCAGTATAGGAATGCTTTTTTTTGAGCCGCTGCGGATAGGAGAAAAGGATGGAAAATAGCAAAACAAAGGGAATCCTCGTGGTAAGCTTCGGGACAAGCTACGAGGAGACGAGAAAAAAGACGATCGACCGGATCGAGGCGGACATTCAGGCGGCCTATCCCGATTACCAGGTATATCGGGCGTGGACCAGCAGGATCATTATGAAAAAGCTGCTGAAGCGGGACGGAGTCCGGGTTTTCAGTGTGCGGGAGGCTCTGGAGCGGATGTGACGGGATGGAGTCCGCCAGGTGGCGGTTCAGCCCACCCATGTGATCAACGGTATTGAGTACGACCTGCTGGAGGCGGATGTGCGGGAGCTCTCCCACCTCTTTGACCGGGTGGTGATGGGCAGGCCTTTGCTCACCAGCGCCAGGGACAATCGACGGGTCATCGAGGCTGCCATGAAGGAGCAGCGGCCGGCGGAGGATGAGGCTCTGGTATACATGGGACACGGCACGGAGCATTTCGCCAATTCCATCTATGCGGCTTTGGATTATCAGTTTAAGGATATGGGATATGAGAATGTCTATATGGGCACGGTGGAAGCCTATCCGGGGCTGGAGACCTTGATCAGAAAGCTGAGGGAGTCCGGGCTTCGGAAGGTGGTGCTGGCTCCCTTCATGATCGTGGCGGGGGACCATGCCGTCAACGATCTGTCGGGGGACGAGGAGGATTCCTGGAAATCCATGTTTGAGCGGGCCGGATATCAGGTCCGGTGTGTGCTGAAGGGCCTGGGAGAGTATGAGGAGATCCGGCGGCTTTTTGTGGAGCATGTGGCGGACGCGTTGAGGGAAGATGCGGAGCGGGTCTGAGGCGCCGCGGCGGTGTGATGTTTTTTATAGTTCGGAAAAAGAGCGAGGAGCCACAGAAATGGGAATACAGATGATAGGGATCGACCACAACAACGCGGTCATCGATGTTCGGACAATTTTTTCATTTACAAAAAAGAATACGGCGGAGGCATTGGAGCAGCTTAAGCAGGTGCCGGGCATAGAGGGCTGCGTCCTGCTTTCCACCTGCAACCGGATGGAGCTGTGGGTGAGCACAGGGGAGGCGTTTACCGGCTCCCTTTTTGACCTTCTGTGCGGGATCCGGCAGGTGGAGCCGGAGAAGTACCGGGAGTATTTCGTCTTCCGGCAGGAGCGGGAGGCGGTTCACCACCTGTTCCGGCTGGCCGGAGGGCTGGAGTCCAGGATCCTGGGGGAGGATCAGATCGTGACCCAGGTGGGGGAGGCCCTGGCCTTTGCCAGGGAGCATTACGCGGTGGACCATGTGCTGGAGACCCTGTTCCGCCAGGCGGTGACCGCGGCGAAGCGGGTGAAGACGGAGGTGGATCTGTCCTCCGCCGACAATTCGGTGGTGCGGACCGCCCTGGAGACGCTGAAGAGCGAGGGCATGGATTTTGAGGGAAAGGTCTGTATGGTGATCGGAAACGGCGTCATGGGGAAGCTGGCGGCGGAGACGCTGAAGCGTCAGGGCGCCAGAGTGACGGTGACGGT
>CAZGRM010000184.1:0-2059 GCA_964528295.1 uncultured Lachnospiraceae bacterium | reverse complement strand
GGCAGTACCGCAGCGGTGTGGTGGAGATTCCGGACCGGTGCGACCGGATCGATTACGGCCAGCGAATGACGCTGTTTGGCAAGTGTGATTATGTGGTGAGCGCCACCAGGAGCCCCAATTTTACCTTGACCAGGGAGCTGGTGGAGGGGGCGCTGGAGAGGCCGGTGGTGCTGATTGATCTGGCGGTGCCAAGAGACATTGATCCGGGAGTGCGGACGCTTCCCGGGGTGCGGTTTTATGATATCGACTGCTTCCGGAGGGAGGCCTGCGGTGAAAAGCAGAGAAGGGCCATTGAGCAGGCGGAGCGGTGCTTCGAGGAGCAGATGGAGGAGTTTTTCGTTTGGTACGAATGTAAGGATGTGATTCCCAAAATCCAGCGGATCAAGGAGGAGGCGGCCCATGACCTGGAGCTGAGGCTCACAAAGAAGATGCTCCGGCTGGAGGCGGAGGAACGGGAGGCGATGAAGGAGGATATCAGCGCCGCCATGGTGAAGACGGTGAATAAGATGCTGTTCGGATTGCGGGACCGGATGAGCCGGGGCGCCTTTCTGGAATGTCTGGAGGGGCTGGAGCGGATTTACGAGGAATCGTGACGGCCCTCGGTCTTGGGACACAGGACCGGGAATAAAATGGGGAAAAAGAAGGATGACTCTGCCGCGTTTTTTTGCGGCATGACGACAAAAGGATGAGGACAGGATGAAGAGCAGGATTGTGATAGGGAGCCGGGAGAGCCTCCTGGCGGTGATTCAGTCGGAGCTTGTGAGGGATTATATTGTGGAACATTTTCCGGAGGTGGAGGTGAGCATCCTCACCATGAAGACCACGGGAGATAAAATTCTGGGGCGGTCTCTGGATCAGATCGGCGGCAAGGGCCTGTTTGTGAAGGAGCTGGACTATGCGCTGGCGGAGGGGCGCTCCGATCTGTCTGTGCACAGCCTGAAGGATGTGCCGATGGAGCTGCCGGAGGGTCTTCCCCTGGTGGCCTTTTCCCGGCGGGAGGACCCGAGGGACGCGCTGATTCTGCCCCAGGGTCAGACGGAGATTGATTTTTCCAAGCCAATCGGCTGCTCCAGCAAACGGCGGATGGCGCAGTTTCAGGCCATGTACCCCCAGGCCCGGTTTGCCACGATCCGGGGGAATGTGCAGACCAGGCTGCGGAGACTGGATGAGGGGGAGTTTGGCGCCACGATTCTGGCGGCGGCCGGTCTCCGGCGGCTGGGACTGGAGCAGCGGATCAGCCGGTGCTTCACCACCGAGGAGATGATCCCGGCGGCTGGGCAGGGCATTTTGGCCGTGCAGGCCAGGGCCGGGGAGGACTGCGGCTTTCTGGCGGGCTTTCAGGATTGGAAGGCGGCGGCCAGCGCCGCGGCGGAGCGGACCTTTGTCCGGCGGCTGGGCGGAAGCTGTACGGAGCCCATCGCAGCCTTTGCTGAGGTGAAGGGGGATCAGATCACACTGCATGGGTTCTACCAGGAGGAGGCCACCGGACGCGCGCATAAGGGTGCGATGACCGGCCCGGTTTCCGCCCCGGAGGAGCTGGGGCGGGTGCTGGCGGAGACCTTTCTGTGAAAGAAGGAGCGTTTATGGGAGAGCCCGGCTGGGAAACCGCGGGGACGGTGAGACTGCGCGGTTTCCCAGCCGGAAAAGGGCGGAGCCTGAGGGAAAACCGCGGCGGCGGTTGCGGCAGGGGCCGCGGGAGAGCAAAGGATAGGGAAGGATGGGAGAGTCGATATGGAGAGACAGACGGACGCGGTGAATGGAAAGGTATGGCTGGTGGGGGCGGGACCCTCGGATCCGGGCTTATTTACGCTGAAGGGACGGCAGGTCCTGGCCGACGCGGAGGTGGTGGTCTACGACGCGCTGGTGGGCGGCGCCATTCTGTCCATGATCCCGGAGACGGCGGAGGCCATCAACGTGGGGAAACGGTCCAGTCATCACACCATGCGCCAGGAACGGATCAGTGAGCTGCTGGCGGAAAAGGCCAAAGAGGGAAAGCGGGTGGTCCGGCTGAAGGGGGGCGATTCCTTTCTTTTCGGCCGGGGCGGCGAGGAGCTGGAGG
>CAZGRM010000183.1:0-6974 GCA_964528295.1 uncultured Lachnospiraceae bacterium | reverse complement strand
CGGACAGCTTTCATCATCATTTGTGCCGCCGAAAGCGGCATGGTAACAATTTTGTGAGAAGAAAATATGGGAATAACGCTTGACAAATGCATCTAAACATATTACAATATGCCTGTAACACGATTTAACAAATACGTAATATTTTTAACGGAAATGTTAAAAAATCCCGAGGAGGAAATACAATAATGAGGAGAAAGACGAAATATGCCTTTTTGTGCACACTGTCAGTCATAGGTCTGTCTATGACGGGTATCACCGGAATGGCAGAGGGGGAGTCAGAATCAGAACTTATTGCAATCCCTTATGATCAGGAGGGAGCCTGGGACAAGGTAGCTATGACGAATGACGACGCGGTGAGCACCGGTATCAATATTCGGGCCACGGCCGACGAGGATGGCGAGATAATCGGATTTCTTTACCGGGGCGGAGCGGCCTGGGTGATTGAAAAGGGAGAGACATGGACCGAGCTTTGTTCCGGCGATTTGACTGGATTTGTGAAAAATGAATACCTTCTTTATGGACGTGATGTGACCGGATTGGCGGAGTATTACGGCCGGGATGGCGTGACCACCACCTGGGACGATGTGAAGCTGTTTGCCACGGCGGACGGCAGCTCCGATTCCGATGTGGTGAGAGTGCTGGAGACCGGAGATTCCTTCCCGCTGGTGGAGGATACGGGACACTGGCTGGAGGTGCAGTACACGGCGGATGATACGGCGTATCTGTCCTCGGACGATGTGACCCGGGTGATCCTGCTGGATACGGCCATCTCCAAGGACGGCATTTACCGCGGACAGGCTTCTATCGGCGCGTCCGATGAGTCTTCGGAGGACGAGAACGCTTATACGGAGCCCGCCTATACAGAGCCTACATATACGGAGACGGAGCCTGCTTACACAGAGCCCGCTTATACAGAGCCTACCTATACTCAGACGGAAGCTCCTCAGACCGAGGCACCTCAGACGGAGGCGCCCCAGACCGAAGCACCGCAGACGGAAGCTCCTCAGACCGAGGCACCCCAGACGGAAGCTCCTCAGACCGAGGCACCCCAGACGGAAGCGCCGCAGACCGAAGCTCCTCAGACTGAGGCCACCCAGACCGAGGCACCCTCCGATGATGATAACGGAGATTTGACCAGCGATGGTTATTACGATGCCGACACCGGTACCTACATTGACGGAAACGGAAATGTGGTGGACAGCACCTTCGACGCGGTCTATGATGATTCCACCTACTATGAGGAGACCTACACTGAGGAGACCGAGGCTTATGTGGAGCAGACGGAAGCTTACGTGGAGCAGACCGAGGCCTACGTGGAGCAGACGGAAGCTTACGTGGAGCAGACCGAGGCCTACGTAGAGGAGACCGAGGCGGCATCCACCTCATCCGGAACGGATGACACCTCTCTTCTGGCAGCGCTGATTTACTGTGAGGCAGGAAACCAGAGCTATGAAGGCATGGTAGCCGTAGGAGCGGTGGTGATGAACCGTGTATACAGTTCTTCCTTCCCCAACACCATCAGCGATGTCATTTATCAGAGCGGACAGTTCACTCCGGCCTCCAGCGGCTCTCTGAGCAGCGCATTGGCAAACGGTGTCCCCAGCACCTGCTATGAAGCTGCCTCCGCCGCCATTGGGGGAGAGAACCCGGTGGGAGGAGCCCTCTACTTTAACACAGGTTCCGGACAGGGAACAAAGATTGGAGACCATCAGTTCTATTAAGACTTTATCTACAGAATACCGAGGCACCGCGCGGCGAGACCGCGCGGTGCTTTTTCTATTGTAGATTATTTGTGAAACGTATGGTAAAATATGGCCTGGGATCTGTCCGGGAACTAAAAAAAGGGCAGAGAAGAAGGAAAAATAGAAAAAGAGACCGGATCAGGAGGAAAAAAGGATGGCGGGCATTCGATGGATTTTTTTGGATTTGGATAATACGCTGCTGGATTTTAATCAGGCGGAGGCGATCGCTCTGGCAAAGACGCTGCGGGACCAGGGGATCGAGCCCACCCGGGAAGTGGTGGAGCGCTACAGCCGCATCAACCTTGCCCAGTGGAGGCTTTTGGAGCAGGGGCTGCTGGCCAGGAGTGAGCTGAAGACGCGCAGGTTCCGCCTGCTTTTTGAAGCCTTCGGCCTGGAGGCTTCCCCGGAGAAGGCCTCCGCCGACTACGAGCGGCTGCTGGGAATCGGCCACTATTTTATGGAGGGAGCGCCGGAGCTTTTGGAGGAGCTTTATGGGAGCTATGAGCTGTATCTGGTCACCAACGGCACCGCCGCGTCCCAGAAGGGGCGGCTGGCCAGCGCGGATATGGAGAAATATTTCAGAGAAATCTTTATCTCCGAGGAGGTGGGTTACGATAAACCAAACCGGGAATACTTTGAATGCTGCTTTCGGCGGATTCCGGGCTTTCGAAGGAAGGAGGCGCTGATCCTGGGAGACAGTCTGAGCTCCGACATTCAGGGCGGGAAAAACGCGGGGATCGGCACCGTATGGTTTAATCCCCAGGGATTGCCAAACACCTCCCCGGTGATGCCGGACTATGAGATACGCCGCCTTTCGGAGCTGCCGGGACTGCTGAGGAGGCTGGCGGAGAGCGGGACAAAATAAGCGGGAAAGGAGGCGGCAGGGAGTCTGCCGCGGAAGGATATGAGTAAAATTTTGATGATCAGTACGGGGGGAACTCTGGCTTCCTCCCACGGGGACAAGGGTCTGAGCCCGGGGCTCCACGGCGGCGAGATCCTGGACCGGATCGCGGGGCTCACGGCGGGCTTTGAGGTGGAGGTGGAGGAGCTGTTTTTGCTGGACAGCTCCAACATCCAGCCGGAGGAGTGGTCCGCACTGGCGGCGAGGATTTATGAGAGGCGGAAGGACTATGACGGGATCGTGGTGATCCACGGCACGGATACCCTGGCCTATACGGGCAGCGCCCTGTCCTTTGCGCTGCAAAATATTGAAATTCCGGTGGTGCTGACAGGCAGCCAGGTGTCCATCGAAAATCCCATCGCGGACGCCACGGAAAACTGCAGGGCGGCTCTCCACATGGCGGCCAGCGGCTGTCCCGGCGTCTATGTGGCCTTTAACCGAAAAATTATCCTGGGGACCAGGGCCAGCAAGGTGCGGACCAGAAGCTTTGACGCCTTTGAGAGCATTGACTATCCCTATGCGGGCCGGATCAACAGCGGCGGATTGCTGATCAACCCTGCTCTGACGAGGCGCCCCCAGGGGGAGTGCCGCCTGCAAAACCGGTTCTGCGCCGACGTCTTTTTGCTGAAGCTGTTTCCCGGCATCTCACCGGACATTTTTTTGCAGCTGGAGCGGATGGGCTGCCGGGGCGTCTACCTGGAGGCCTTTGGGATCGGAGGCCTTCCCTTCCGGAAGCGGAACCTGACCGAGGCCGTGGGCCGGGCGGTGGACCGGGGAATGACGGTGGCGGTGGGGAGCCAATGTCTGTATGAGGGCAGCGATTTCACGGTCTATGAGGTGGGACGCCAGGTGTTGGACCGGGGCGTCATCGAGACGGGAAACATGACCACGGAGGCGGCGGTGACCAAGCTGATGTGGGTCCTGGGACAGTATGAGGACCCGGCCATGGCGCGCCAGGTGATGAAGGAAAATCTGCTGGGAGAAATCGGGCGGACCGTGGACTGGAATGAACGGTAATGCTTTACAGGAGATTCCCGGAAGGGTATAATGGGGAAGATTAAGGAAAAAGAGGAGAGAACTATGGCGAAGCTGCTGAAATATCTGAACACGTATAAAAAAGAATCAGTCTGTGCGCCGCTTTTTAAGCTGCTGGAGGCATTGTTTGAGCTGTTTGTGCCTCTGGTGATGGCGAAGATCATCGATGTGGGAATCGCGAACCGGGATATGCCCTATATCCTGCGGATGTGTCTGCTGATGGCGGCCCTGGGGCTGATCGGCCTGACCTGCTCCATTACGGCCCAGTATTTTTCCGCGAAGGCGGCGGTGGGGTTTGCCACAAAGCTGCGGCATGAGCTGTTTGCCCACATCCAGGGCCTGTCCTTCTCGGAGATGGATGTGACGGGGACCTCCACGCTGATCACCAGAATGACCAGCGACATCAACCAGGTCCAGTCCGGTGTGAATCTGTTTCTGAGGCTATTTATGCGGTCTCCCTTTATCGTATTTGGAGCCATGGTGATGGCCTTCACCATCGACGCGAAGGCGGCCCTGGTGTTTGTGGTGGTGATTCCGCTGCTGTGCGTCATCGTGTTTGGCATTATGCTGATCAGCATTCCGCTGTACCGCAGGGTGCAGGAGCGGCTGGACAAGGTGATGGGGATCACCAGGGAAAACCTACAGGGCGTGCGGGTGATCCGGGCCTTTTGCAAGGAGCAGGAGGAGATCGAGGCCTTTGACCAGGGAAATGAGGCGCTGGTGAAGATTCAGCTTTTGTCCGGCAGAATTTCGGCGCTGATGAACCCGCTGACTTACGTAGTGGTGAACGGGGGACTGGTGGTGCTGCTGTATGTGGGAGCCGTCCGGGTGGACCGGGGCGCCATCACCCAGGGCGCCGTGGTGGCCCTGGTGAACTATATGTCCCAGATCCTGGTGGAGCTGGTGAAGCTGGCCAACCTGATCATCACCGTGACCAAGGCCATCGCCTGCGGCAACCGGATCGCCGCCGTGATGGACATGGAGTCCAGCATGGTGTCCGGCAAAGGATTTGACGAGGCCCAGAAGGAGCTGACCGCCGCAGGGGCGGGGAGGATGCGGCTGGCCGGTGGAAATGCCGGGACTTGGCGGGAAACGGAAAAAGAGAAAGGCCAGCGCCGGGACGGCGGATTGGACGCGGGGACATCCGGCGTGCCCAAGGTGGAGTTTGACCATGTGAATTTTCAATATAAGGGAGCGGGAGCCGATTCTCTGACGGAGATCTCTTTCTTTGCGAATCAGGGGGAGACCATCGGCATCATCGGCGGCACAGGCTCCGGCAAGACCTCCCTGGTGAGCCTGATTCCCCGGTTTTACGATGTGCGCCAGGGCCGCGTCCGGGTGGACGGCGTCGATGTGAGAGATTACACCCTGGAGGAGATCCGGGGGAAGGTGGGGATCGTGACGCAGAAGGCGGTGCTCTTCGCCGGCACCATCCGGGAAAACCTGCTCTGGGGCAATGAAAACGCCACAGAGGAGGAGCTGCGGGAGGCCATCCGGGCGGCCCAGGCCGAGGAGGTGGTCTTCGGAGGCAAGGGCGGACTGGACGACATGGTGGAGCAGGAGGGCCGGAATTTCTCCGGCGGCCAGAAGCAGCGTCTCACCATCGCCCGGGCCCTGGTGAGACATCCTGAGATCCTGATCCTGGACGACAGCGCCTCGGCCCTGGACTTTGCCACGGACGCCAGACTGAGGAAGGCCATTCAGGAGCTGTCCGGCAGGATGACCGTGTTTATTGTGTCCCAGAGAGCCTCCACGATCCAGTACGCGGACAAGATTCTGGTGCTGGACGACGGTGAGCTGGTGGGGATCGGAAAGCATGAGGAGCTTCTGAGAAGCTGCGGCGTCTACCAGGAGACCTACTATTCTCAGTTTCCCAAGGAGGAGCAGGCGTGATGAAAAACAGTGGACAGAAAGAAATCATTAAAAAAGTATTGAACTATATCCGGCCCCACGGCGCCAAGGTGCTGCTGTCCCTCTTGATGGCGGTGATCTCGGTGGCCTTCACCCTCTACCTTCCGGTGCTGACAGGCCAGGTGGTGGACTGTGTCATCGGACCGGGGCAGGTAAGCTTCGCGGAAATCTTCGGCATCATGAAGATCATGGCGGCGGTCATCCTGATCACGGCGGCGGCCCAGTGGATCATGAATGTGTGCAACAACCAGATCGTCTATGCGGTGACCCGGGACATCCGGGAGAAGGCCTTCCGCAAAATCGAGATTTTACCCCTCAACTATCTGGATACCCACCCCTCCGGCGGCATGGTGAGCCGGGTCATCGCGGATGTGGACCAGTTCGCCGACGGACTGCTGATGGGCTTCACCCAGCTCTTCACCGGGGTGGTGACCATTGGGGGTACCCTGCTCTTTATGCTGTCGGTGAACGCCGGCATCACTTTGGTGGTGGTGGTGCTGACCCCCGTATCCCTGTTGGTGGCCAATTTCATCGCAAAGCGGACCTACTCCATGTTCCGGCTCCAGTCAGAGACCAGAGGAGAGCAGACCGCCCTCATCGACGAGATGATCGGCAACCAGAAGGTGGTCCAGGCCTACGGCCAGGAGGCAAAGGTCCAGAAGCGGTTTGACGAGATCAATGAGCGGCTGGGAAAATATTCTCTGCGGGCCATCTTCTTCTCCTCCATCACGAATCCGGCCACCCGCTTTGTGAACAGCCTGGTGTACACCGGGGTGGGGCTCACCGGAGCCTTCGCCGTGGTGCGGGGGATGATGACGGTGGGGCAGCTGTCCGCCTTCCTCTCCTACGCCAACCAGTACACCAAGCCCTTCAACGAGATTTCCGGGGTGGTGACGGAGCTCCAGAACGCGCTGGCCTGTGCGGGACGGGTCTTTGAGCTGATCGAGGAGGAGCCTCAGATCCCGGAGGCCAGCCCCGGGGTGCCGGTGCCGAAGGACTGCGGAAGGGTGACGCTGGAGAATGTCTGCTTCTCCTATACCCCGGAAAAGAAGCTGATCGAAAACTTCAATCTTTCCGTAAAGAAGGGGCAGATGGCGGCCATCGTGGGCCCCACCGGCTGCGGAAAGACCACGCTGATCAACCTGCTGATGCGGTTCTACGACGTGGACAGCGGCAGGATCTCCATTGAGGGAGTGGATATCCGGGACGCCTCCCGGCGGGAGGTGCGCGGCTCCTACGGAATGGTGCTCCAGGATACCTGGCTGAAAAGCGGAACCATCCGGGACAATATCCGCATGGGGCGGCCGGAGGCCACCGAGGAGGAGATCGTTCAGGCCGCGAAGGGCGCGCACGCCCACAGCTTCATCAAGCGTCTGCCCGAGGGG
>CAZGRM010000182.1:0-7030 GCA_964528295.1 uncultured Lachnospiraceae bacterium | reverse complement strand
TAGCGGTCCCCCTCAAAGTACAGCACCGTATCCACCATGTGCTCCAGCACCCGGGGCCCCGCCACCACTCCCTCCTTCGTCACATGGCCCACGATAAAAATCGTGATATCCTGCCCCTTGGCGATCTGGAGCAGGACTCCGGTGGACTCCCGCACCTGGGAGACGCTGCCCGGAGCGGAGGACACGTTCTCATTGTACATGGTCTGAATGGAGTCGATGATCACCGCCTCCGGCTTTACTCTGGCGATGGCCTCCCGGATGGTCTCCAGATTTGTCTCGCACAGAAGCAGCAGGTTTTCGTTGAAAGTACCCATCCGCCGGGCCCGCAGCCGGATTTGCTGCAGGGACTCCTCCCCGGAGATATATAGGATCCGGCGGCCCGCACCGGACAGATTCCGGCACACTTGCAAAAGCAGGGTGGACTTGCCGATCCCCGGGTCTCCCCCAACTAAAACAAGGGAGCCGTGGACGATGCCGCCTCCCAGCACCCGGTCTAGCTCTCCCATTCCCGTGGTAATTCTCGTTTCCTCATTGATCTCGATCTCGGACAGCGTCTTGGGCTGCCGGAGCTCCCTGACGGGCCCTCCGGCAGTCTGCTGCTTCTTCGCTGTCACCGCGATCTCTTCCGCAAATGTATTCCATTCCCTACAGCCGGGGCACTGCCCCATCCACTTGGTGGACTCATGGCCACAGTTCTGACAAAAAAATATGGTCTTCGCCTTCGCCATTTATAATTTCACAACCTTTACGGGAACCTGCTCTGCCGCGGCCACCTCCACGCTCAGTACCAGCTTGCCCCCCATCTTTGTGTTCATGGTACCCACATTGGTATCATGGACGTAGATCTTGTACTCCGCGTCCTCCTCCAGGCCCAGGATGATCTGGGCGTCCTGGTCTCCCTCCACCTCAAAGGATACGCCATTCTCCGTGGAATGGAAGTGGTGCACGGCTGTGCCGGGTACGGACTCATAGACAAACATCCCGTTCTTCTCCAGCTTCGTAATATCCGCAAAGGTCTTCACCTTGTATAAATCTCCCTCATGCTCGTAGTCGGAGCGTTTTGATTTTTCAGCTAACCCGTAGTCTCCAAAGCTGAGTGTTCCATCTGCTTCCGTACGTATAAGCTCCTTGATTCCTGACATTTTCATGCCCTCCTGATTCTTATCCTGATTGTTCTCTTTGCTGCTTTCCTCACTGCCCGCCCAGGCGGGGGTGGTACCGCTCTAATCTTAACATAAAACAGACTTAATTGCCAGCCTTTCTTTCCTCCTGACCGCCCCGGAAGACAATTTTTCCCCTGCTCAGTGACACCTGGACCGTATCCCCCGCCTTTACCCGGCCGGAGAGAATCTCCTCCGCCAGCGGGTCCTCGATCCGGCTCTGAACGGCCCTCCTCAGGGGACGGGCGCCGTACTTTTCATCAAACCCGGCCTCGGCGATGCTCTTTTTCACCGCGGGGCTCACCTTCAGGGTCAGCTCCATCTGATCCGCGCACCGCCGCTTAAGCTCCGCCAGCAGAAGGGCGGTGATGCTGTAGATGTTCTCCTTCGTCAGAGAATGGAACACGATGGTCTCGTCGATCCGGTTCAGAAACTCCGGCTTGAAGATCCGGCGGACCTCCTCCATGACGCTGCTCCTCATGGCCTCATAATTCTTCTTATCATCCTTGCCCGCGCCGAAGCCCAGATGCTTGGGGGACACAATGGACTGGGCCCCCGCGTTGGAGGTCATCACCAGGATCGTGTTTTTGAAATCCACCTTTTTCCCGTGGCCGTCGGTGATGTGGCCCTCATCCAATACCTGGAGCAGGATGTTGAACACATCCGGATGGGCCTTCTCGATCTCGTCGAAGAGAATGACCGAATAGGGGTGGCGGCGCACCTTCTCCGAGAGCTGGCCCCCCTCCTCGTAGCCCACATATCCGGGCGGCGAGCCCACCAGGCGGGATACGCTGTGCTTCTCCATATACTCCGACATATCCACCCGGATCATGGACTGCTCACTGCCAAACACCGTCTCCGCCAGCGCCTTGGACAGCTCCGTCTTTCCCACTCCGGTGGGGCCAAGAAACAGGAAGGAGCCGATGGGCCGGGCCGGGCTCTTCAGCCCCGCCCTGCTCCGCTTCACGGCCCTGGCCACGGCCTGGACCGCCTCCTCCTGGCCGATGACCCGCTTATGAAGCTCCGCGTCCAGCTTCATAAGCTTCTTCCCCTCCTGCTCCGCCAGCTTCTGAACGGGAATCCTGGTCCACACCGACACGATGCCGGCGATATCCTCCTCCGTCACGGCGGAGGCCCTGCCCTTCTGCCTGGTTCTGAGCTTTCTCTTCTGCTTTTCCAGCTCCTCCTCCAGCTCCTTTTTCTCCTGATTCCAGCGCTTCGCCTCCTCAAAATCCCCCTGGCGGATGGCCTCCTCCCGCCGCTCCAGCAGCGACTCGTACCTCTGCTGCAGCTCCGCGGCCGGGCCGGCGGTCTGGTAATAGCCCAGCTGCCGCCGGGCCGCCGCCTCGTCGATCAGGTCAATGGCCTTGTCCGGAAGAAAGCGGTCATTGATGTAGCGCACAGACAGCTTCACCGCCGCCTCCAGGGCCTCGTCGGTGATCCGCACGCCGTGGTGCTTCTCATAGACCGGCCGCAGCCCCCTCAAAATCTCCACCGCGTCCTCCTGGGAGGGCTCCTCCACATGGACGGGCTGGAACCGCCGCTCCAGAGCCGGGTCCTTCTCAATATATTTCCGGTACTCATCCAGCGTGGTGGCTCCGATCAGCTGGAGCTCCCCTCTGGACAGGGAGGGCTTCATGATATTGGAGGCGTCCAGCGCCCCCTCGGCGCCCCCGGCGCCGATGATGGTGTGGAGCTCGTCCACAAACAGCAGCACATCACCGCTGTCCGCCACCTCCCGGATGATCCGCTTGATCCGCTCCTCAAACTCTCCCCGATACTTGGAGCCGGCCACCATGCCGGCCATGTCCAGGGTCACCACCCGCTTCCCCCACAGGGGCTCAGGCACCTCCTCATTCACGATCCGCTGGGCCAGTCCCTCCACGATGGCGGTCTTCCCCACTCCCGGCTCCCCGATGAGGCAGGGGTTGTTTTTCGTCCTGCGGCTGAGGATCTGGATGATCCGCTCGATCTCCTGCTGCCGGCCCACCGTCACATCCAGCCGCCCGGCCGCCGCCAGATCCGTTAAATCCCGGCTGTACTGGTCCAGCACCGGGGTATTGCTCATGCCCTCCCCCTCGGCTCCTGCCTTGGCCTGGCGGGCCAGCTCCTTATATTTCTCCTCCGGCAGTCCGGTGATCCCGATCAGATCCAGATACAGCTTCTGCAAATTGACGCCGATGGTGTGCAGCAGCCGGGCCGCCACACACTCCACATCCTTCAGAATCGCCAGCAGCAGATGCTCCGTCCCCACCTCATTATTTTCAAAAAACCGGGCCGTCTCCTCACTCTCCCGCAGAATATTTCTGGCCCTGGGGGACCACTCCCCCTGATCCAAAGAAGCCACAGTGGATTCCGGCGCCACCAGGCGGTCGATCAGCTCCCGAAGCTTCCCCTCCTCCACCTGATGGGACCGCAGCACCACTCCGGCGGTGCCCTCCTCCTCCTGCACCAGCCCCAGCAGCAGATGCTCCGTCCCCACATAGCCCTGGCCAAAGGCCGCGGCCGCCTTTTTCGCCAGCTTCAGAGCCCGCTTTCCGCTGTCCGTATAATTCATCTGCATCCCTGTTCCTCCTGTCTGCCATAATTGTCATAAAATTCATCCACCATCTCGTGAACCTCCTGCCGGGAAATGTTTTTACAGATCCCCTTGGCCAGGAGCACCTTCAGCCTCTGACGGGTCTCCTCCATGGCCTGGGCCTTGTTGGCGTCCAGCGCCACCACGGCTCCCCGCCTCCGGTCGATGGTCACGAAGCCCTCCTGGCGCAGCACGGAATAGGCCTTGTTCACGGTGTGCATATTGATGCCGATATCCCCGGCAAGCTGCCGGACGGAGGGCAGGGTGTCTCCCTCCTGCAGTGTAGATGTGGCAATCCCGAAAATGATCTGGTTCCGAAGCTGCATATAGATGGCTTCGTCACTCTGAAAGTCTATCTCAATCAGCATAGCTGGTTCCTCCTTTGTGTTAGTCATCATATAACAGCCGGGGCCGATTTGTCAACCGGTACATCGGAAATTCAAGAACCGCTCAGATCGTTCTGGGGGAGTACTGTCCTGGCAGGGGCAAAAAACAGGGGACGCTCCGCCATCCGGCGGCGTATCCCCTGTTCTGCTTCGAAATAGCGGAACCATTCCTACAAATCGATCATATTAATCTCCACATTGTCGGAGCTCTTCTCCTTCGGCGGCTGGTAATGGTATTCCGGCCGGGGAGGATCATACTCCGGCATGGGCTTTGATTTCTTTCTGGCCTTGGAGGGCTTGGGAACGGTTTCCGGATCATCCTTCATTTTCCGGTCGCTCTTTTTAGCCTTGCGCCCTGTCTTCTCCTGCTCCAGATCCCCCACAAACTCCGCCTCGTCCCCATAGCCGGACTCATAGTCCCGCTGCCCGGAGCGGTCCTCGTAGGCCGGCTCCTCATAAGGCGGCTCCTCGTAGGGGGCGGGATTCTGGTAGGGCTCCTCATAGGAGGACTGGTAGGACTCCTCCGGGTAGCCCGGCTCATAGTCCTCCGCTCCGGCCCGGTACTTCGTCCCTTCCTCCAGATCCGCCCGGTCCCCGGGATAGCCGTAGCCCATATATTCCTGCAGCTCCGCCTTCAGATCCTTCTTTTTCAGGATCAGATTGATCACCACAAACAGGAGGATGACGCAGAAGCCAATCATACCGTAGAGAATCTTCAGCAGAAGATTGGCCCGGTCCCGGTAGCTGCTGGTCTCGGCCTTCAGAGCGGTGATGGTATTCTCCGCCTCCTCCACGAGACTGCGGTCCACCTTCACATACCTTGGGTCCTC
This sequence comes from uncultured Lachnospiraceae bacterium, assembly GCA_964528295.1. GTDB lineage: Bacteria > Bacillota > Clostridia > Lachnospirales > Lachnospiraceae > Choladousia. Next base: position 2,076 of record CAZGRM010000182.1, on the reverse strand, counting down.
CGTCTCCGGCTCTGTCTCCGTCTGCTTCTCTGTCTGCTTCTCCGTCTCCGGCTCTGTCTCAGCCGCCGCCGGAGCCTGGCTGCTCTCATCCGCCGTCACATACAGAAAGTAGCTGCATGGATTACCGTTTTCCGCCTCCACCTTAATCTCCACCGTGGCTTTGCCGTTTTCAATCGTTGTCCCTGTGATTTCCACGATCCGCGCTCCGGAATTCGAGGGCACCGGATCCAGGGACAGCTCTGTGGTGCCCCCGGGCACCGTCACATTGTACTCGATGGTACTGTAGTAAAACTCCGGTGAAACGGTTGCTCCCTCTGTGGTGATTCCCAGGGTAGACAGGGAATTATCCCCCGACGCCCCCTCCGCCAGTGCGTTCACACCGCACAGCCAGAAAACTACCATCACCAACAGAACCACTGACTTCCATCCATATCTCTTATTACGCATGATACTCTCCTTACATCGTTCCGTCAAAACGCCGTTCCCCGCTAACTGAACGCGGCCCGGGAATTCCTTTTCAGCCAGCCTCATCGATGGCCTTTCCGATATCCTTCCGGTAATACTTGTTCTCAAAGGAAACCCAGTTCACCGCCTCGTAGGCGTTCTTCCTTGCCTCCTTCAGGTCCGAGCCCTTGGCTGTCACACCCAGCACCCGGCCGCCGTTGGTGAGGATGCCCTCCTCCCCTCTGGCCGTGCCCGCATGGAACACGTAGTAGCCCTCCTTTTCCCGAAAGGCATCCAGGCCGTCGATCCGGTAGCCCTTCTTGTAGCTCACCGGGTAGCCCTGGGAGGCCAGCACCACGCAGACCGCCGCGTTGTCCTCAAACTCCAGGTCGATCTGATCCAGTGTGCCGTCGATACAGGCCTCAAACACATCCACGATATCAGTCTTCATCCGGGGCAGCACCACCTGGGCCTCGGGATCGCCGAAGCGGGCGTTGTACTCCAGCACCCGGGGGCCCTTCTCCGTCAGCATCAGGCCAAAGAAAATGATGCCCTTAAACTCCCGGCCCTCCGCGGCCATGGCGTCCACGGTGGGCTGGTAAATATGCTTCCGGCAGAACTCGTCCACCTCCGCCGTGTAGAAGGGGCTGGGAGAGAAGGTCCCCATTCCCCCCGTATTCAGTCCCGTATCTCCGTCCCCGGCCCGCTTGTGGTCCTGGGCGGAGGTCATGGGCTTGATGGTCCTTCCGTCCACATAGGACAAAACGGAAACCTCCCGCCCCGTCATGAACTCCTCGATCACCATCCGGTTGCCGGCCTGACCGAACTTCTTATCGGTCATAATCTCCCGCACACCCTCCCGGGCCTCCTCCAGGGTATCGCAGATCAGCACACCCTTTCCGAGAGCCAGGCCGTCCGCCTTCAGCACGATGGGGAAGCTGGCCGTCTCCAGATAGGCCAGGGCCGCCTCCGGGTCGTCGAAATTCTCATAGGCCGCCGTGGGAATGTTGTACTTTTTCATCAGATCCTTGGAGAAGGCCTTGGAGCCCTCCAGGATGGCGGCGTTTTTCCGGGGTCCGAAAATCCGAAGGCCCTGGGCCTCAAACACATCCACAATGCCGCCCACCAGCGGGTCATCCATCCCCACCACGGTGAGATCGATCTCCTTCTCCCGGGCGAAGGCCGCCAGACGGTCAAACTCCATGGCCTTGATGTCCACGCACTCCGCGTACTCCTCGATCCCGGCGTTTCCCGGGGCACAGTAAATCTTGTCCGCCCGGGGACTCTGGGCGATCTTCCACGCGATGGCATGCTCTCTGCCGCCGCTTCCTACTATTAATATCTTCATGGTTCTCCTCCTGCTCTCAGTCACTGATTGTCACACGACCTGCCTCCACCGTAACCCTCCCATTCGCGATGAGATCGATGGCCTTTGGCAGAATCACCCATTCCGCCTCCCGCATCACCCGCAGCTGCAGCTCCTCGGGGGTATCCCCCTGGTGAACCTCCACCGCCTTCTGCAAAAGGATGGGCCCCGTATCCGTACCTCCGTCCACGAAATGAACGGTGGCCCCCGTCACCCGGACGCCCCGCTGAAGCACCGCCTCGTGGACCTTCAGCCCGTAATAGCCG
>CAZGRM010000181.1:0-7051 GCA_964528295.1 uncultured Lachnospiraceae bacterium | reverse complement strand
AGACTTTCATTACTATTTGTGCCGCCGACTTGGCGGCGGAATGGAGATTATTATGAAAAAAAGTCTGAAGAAGCTATTTCTCGCCGGAGCCACCGGCACCCTTCTTGTGAGCGGTCTCGGAGCGGTTCCTGTGTCCGCGTCGGAGAGCGGCGCCGACACCTTTACCTACGCCATCGGAGGAGATCCCGGCGCCAACGTAAACTCGATTACCTCCACGGACAGATGGTCCCTCATGACATCGAACCTGGTCTATTCCCCCCTGTTTAAGCTGGACGGAAACGATATCGATTGGTATCTGGCCACGGGCTATGAGGTTTCGGAGGATGGGAAAACCTACACCTTTACTCTGCGGGATGATGTGACCTGGACGGACGGGGAGCCCTTTAACGCGGACGACGTGATTTTCACCCTCTCGGCGATCGAGGATCCGGCCAATGCGAGTGAGATGTACGGAAACTTCGTATCCGATGAGGGCGCGGCGGAGCTGGAAAAGGTGGATGACTATACGGTGGCTGTCACCTTCCCGGACGCCAGCCCGGCCCATCTGGAGGCGTTTGCCTATCAGGTCTACATTCTTCCGGAGCACATCTTCGCGGATGTGGCTGATTTTGACACCTACACCGTTCAGACACCGTCTGTCACGACGGGAGCCTATATCCTGACAGAGTATTCCGCGGGCTCCTATCTGAAATTTGAGAAGAACGATAATTATTTTAAGAAGACACCCAGCATCGGCACCATCGTCTACCGCATCATCACATCGGACGACACCGCTTCCCTGGCGATTCAGAGCGGAGAGGTGGACGCCTGGGCCACGACACCGGCTTACCTGAGCCAGATCGATACGGAGAAGAACAATCTTACCGTCTACGCCTTTAACCAGGGCCGGGTGGGCTACATGGAGGTAAACGCGAAGACCGTTACGGATGAAAACGTTCGGAAGGCCATTTTCTACGGGATCGACCGCGGTCAGCTGGGGCTTGCCACCTATCTGAACGAGGATTATTACGACAGCGTATATACCTTCCTGCCTCCCAACAATGGCTACTACGATGACAGCGATGTGGAGAGATATGAGACAGACCTGGATAAGGCGAAGGAGCTCCTGGCGGAGGCCGGCGTAAGCAGTCTGGCTCTGACGCTGGGCTATGACAGCACCGATTCCACGTCGGAGACCTGGGCCCTTCTGGTTCAGCAGCAGCTTTCCCAGATCGGCATCACGATTACGCTGAATCCCATTGAATCCACCGCCTACAGCAACAATATGAGAGAGGAGGATAAGCCCTTCGACCTGTTCTTCGGCGGATACATCATGGGCAGCGATCCCCAGACCTACTCCACCTTGTTTACCAGCGGCGCCGCCTACAACTATTCCTTCGCGGAGATTCCGGAGGTGGACGAGCTGTTCCAGAAGGGGATCACCACCTTTGACGAGACGGAGCGGGCGGCGATTTACAAGGAGCTGCAGGAGACCATTCAGGACAACGCCTATTTCTATCCCATCGCTTCCAACAACTACCTGGTGCTGTTTAACAACCGGGTCGGCGGCATCGAGGACAGCGGGCTTGTTCCGATCTATACCATCAAGGACGCGGCATACCTGACCTTGAATGAATAAGAGATACCTTAAAATCAGGGAAGTTCATTTTTGAGGGCTTCCCTGAGTTATTATTTGATTTTGGAGAGAGAAGCAATGGCGAAATATATTTTGAAACGCGTCCTGACGGCGATCCCCCTGCTGCTGATCATTACCGTTTTCTGCTTTCTGCTGATGAATCTGGCGCCCTATGACGCGGTGGATTCTATGATAAAGCCGGGTATGACGGATGAGGTGGTGGTGCTGCTTCGGGCAAAGTACGGATATGACCAGCCGATCTATATTCAGTATTTCGATTGGCTGAAGGGAATTTTGAGCGGAGAATTTGGCTACTCCATCGTCACAAAGCAGAGTATTTCTCTGGATTTGTCGACCCGGCTGGTGAACACAGTAAAATTGATTTTGCCCTCCTATCTGACGGCGTACGTGCTGTCCATTGTGCTGGGACTGGTGGCGGGCTCCCACAAGAATCAATGGCAGGATAAGCTGATCGATGGGTTCGCGTCTGTGGGGATTGCCACTCCCACCTTCTGGTTTGCCATGCTGCTGCTCTATATTTTTGGCTATAAGCTCAGGGTCCTTCCCATTATCGGCATGCATACCGTTGGCCTGGAGGATTCCTTTGCGGACTTTCTGCGGCACTTTATCCTGCCCTATGTGGTGCTGGTGATCGCGTTTATGCCTGATTTGATCCGCTATGTGCGCTCCTCCACCATCACACAGTTCTCGGAGGACTACGTGATGGTGCAGAAGGCCTTCGGCGCCTCCGGGGTGGAGATTATGTTCCGCCATGTCTGTAAAAATGTGCTGCTTCCGGTGATCACGAAGCTTGGCATGGCCATGCCGATGCTGATCACCGGGGCGATCATCACGGAGACTATTTTCAGCTGGCCCGGCGTCGGCCCCTATTTTACGGTGGCGGTAAGCGGTCTGGATTATCCGATTGTTATGGCGGTCCTGCTCCTTTCCTCCGCGATGGTGATCATCGGGAATCTGGTGGCGGATATTCTTTGCTGTCTGACGGATCCTCGTATTAAGGAGATGGGGTGAGCGATATGAAAAAAGAGAACCGAAAAAACAGCAGAAAGAGGCGGATGGAGAATGTCCGGGCCCTGCTTCGCAAGGATAAACTGAGTATGTTCGCCATCGCCTATCTGGTGATTATTATTTTTATTTCCGTCATCGCTCCTCTGCTTCCGCTGGATCCGAACACAACGGATGCCCTGAACATGCTGAAGGGGCCCTCACCCCAGCACTGGTTCGGGACGGATGAGATCGGCCGGGACTATCTGGCCAGAATTATTTACGGTGGCCGGGTCTCTCTCATGGTGGGAGTATTGGCCATGGCGGCCAGCGCCTCCATCGGGATCCTGGTGGGGACGGTGGCCGGATTCTGCGGCGGCATAGTGGATGCGGTGCTGATGCGGATCGTGGATATTCTGTCCTCCATCCCCTGGTTGATTCTGGTGACCGTCGTGAGTCTGTTTATGAAGCGGGGCATCCAGTCGATTATCCTGGTGATCGGGCTATTCACCTGGATGGGGACGGCGAGGCTGACCCGGGCGGAGACCTTGTCCATCCGGGAGAGGGAGTATATTCTGTACGCCCAGTTTACGGGGGTGCCCACATGGAGGATTATTTTATTTCATGTCATCCCAAGCGCCTTCCCCACGATTATCATTGTGGCCACCACCAGCATTGCCGATTCCATTATGACGGAATCCTCCCTGAGCTTTCTTGGGCTTGGGATTGTGCCGCCGGATACCTCCTGGGGAAATCTGCTCCAGAGGGCTCAGACCTATTTGCAGACCTCCATCCACATGGCGCTGATTCCCGGCATTTTGATTGTTCTGACAATATTTTCATTTAATAAGCTTGGCAATCTCCTTCGGGTCTATGTGGAACCGAGAGTCAGCGAAGGGGAGAGGGAATAGGGAGGCGGGAAATGATGGAAGAAAAAAGAATTTTAGACGTCAAAAATCTGTCCACGTCTTTTTATTCTCATAAAGAGGTGACCCACGTTGTGCGGGGAGTGGATCTGCATGTGAATGAGGGGGACATCTTTGCGGTGGTGGGGGAATCCGGGAGCGGAAAAAGTGTCCTGATGAAATCCATCATGGGAATCCTTCCCAACAGCGCGGAGGTAAAGGCGGACACCCTGTTCTTTGCGGGGAAAAATTTAAATGAGATGAGCGCGGAGGAGCACAGAAGGCTGCGGGGAGACGAGCTGGCCATGATTTTTCAGGACCCCATGACGGCGCTGAACCCCGTCAAAAAGATCGGAGCCCATCTGACAGAGGTAATCCGCCGCCACAACAAGATTTCGAAGCGGGAGGCGAGGGAGCAGGCCATAGAGGCCCTGAGAAAGGTGGGAATCCCCTCGCCCGAGAGCCGAATGGAGCAGTATCCCCATGAATTCTCCGGCGGCATGAGGCAGAGGGTGATGATCGCCATGGCGCTGGCCTGTGTGCCGAAGCTGCTGATCGCGGACGAGCCCACCACCGCCTTGGATGTGACGATCCAGGCGCAGATTCTGGAGCTTTTGAAGGAGCTGCGGGACAGGGAGGGGATGAGCATCGTGCTGATCACCCATGACCTGGGGGTGGTGGCCAGCGTCACCAACCGAATCGCCGTGATGTATTGCGGCCAGATCATGGAAAACGGGCTGACCGATGAGATTTTTTATCATCCGAGGCATCCCTATACGAGGGCGCTTTTGCGGGCTGTGCCGAAGCCGGTCACCGGTCAGAAGGAGAGGCTGGAGGCGATACCGGGCTCCGCACCCTCCTTGAAGGAGCTGCCGGCGGGCTGTCCTTTCCAGAACCGCTGCCAGTTTTCCTGTGAAAAATGTAAGTCGGAGGCGATCCCTGTCCATACCTATTCCGACACGCAGGAGGCCAGATGTGTTTTTCGGTCGGAGGAGCTGGATCAGCTTCAGCAAGAGAAGGGGGTAGAGGCATGGTAGAGAATGGAGAAGTGCTCTTAAAGGCGGTGGATCTGAAAAAATATTTCCCGGTCAGAAATTTTTTCGGGACCTCCACGAAGTATGTGAAGGCGGTGGACGGAATTAATCTGGAGATCCGAAAGGGGGAGTGCTTCGGCCTGGTGGGGGAATCCGGGTGCGGAAAATCCACCCTGGGCCGGACCTTGATTCGGATGTACGAGCCTACCGGAGGCCAGATTTTTTATGACGGGGAGGATATCTCGAAAAAAAGGAAAAAGGAAATCCTGCCCTATCATAAACGGATGCAGATTATCTTTCAGGACCCATACTCCGCGCTGGACCCCCATCAGAATGTGAAGGAGATCATGGAGGAGCCGCTGCGGATGAACGGAAATTTGAGCGGGGAGGAGCGGCAGAAATGGATCGAGACCCTGCTGCAAAGGGTGGGAATGCAAAGCGACGCGCTGGAGAAATACGCGTATGAGTTTTCCGGCGGCCAGAGACAGCGGATCGGGATCGCCCGGGCCCTGTCTGTCAACCCGGAATTTATCATGTGCGATGAGCCCATTTCCGCACTGGATGTGTCCATTCAGGCGCAGGTGGTGAATATGCTGGAGGATTTGCAGCAGGAATACCATCTGACCTACCTTTTTGTATCCCATGATCTGTCCATGGTGCGCCATATCTCCAACCGGATCGGCGTCATGTATTTGGGAAATATCGTGGAGATCGCGGACAATGACGAGCTCTATGACCATCCGCTCCACCCCTACACCCAGGCCCTTCTGTCCGCGATCCCCATCGCGGATCCGAAGCGGGCCCGGGGCTTAAAGCGCCGGATCATCGAGGGGGATCTGCCAAGCCCCCTGAATGTGCCCTCCGGCTGCCGTTTTCATACCAGGTGTCCCTATGCGACAAAGCGGTGTGAAGCAGAGTGTCCCTCTCTCCGGCAGGTGGGAAAAGGGCACCAGGTCGCCTGCCATTTGGATTTGTAAATTTCGGAAGCTGTTCACTCAATGAAAAAGGCTGCCACGGTGACCGGGGCGGCTTTTTTCGATCCATCCAGATCTTTCAAGGGAAAAGAATACGTTTTTATATTGACAGGAGGGCGGAGAAAATTTATAATGATTCAGAATGAACAAATATAGATAAAAGGAATACCGATGAGAGTAATCGCTGGAAAAGCGCGGAGACTTCCGCTGAAGACTGTTCAGGGACTGGACACAAGGCCCACCACGGACCGGATCAAGGAGACCCTGTTTAATATATTGCAGAATGATTTATATGGGATCCGCTTTCTCGACCTGTTCGCCGGGAGCGGCGGGATCGGGATCGAGGCGCTCAGCCGCGGAGCCTCCGAGGCCTGGTTTGTGGAAAATAACCGGGCGGCCGCGGGATGCGTCCGGGAGAATTTGGCCTTCACCCGCCTGGCGGGCCAGGCCACGCTATTGCAGTACGATGTGCTGGCGGCCTTTGGCCGGATGGAGGGGCAGAAGCCCTTTCAGATCATTTTCATGGATCCGCCCTATGGGAAGGAGCTGGAGCGGCGCGTTCTGGAATATTTTTCCCGGCACAGGCCCTCTTTTGTGAACGGCGATTCCCTGATTATCGTAGAGGCGGAGCTGGGGACAGATTTTTCCTATCTGGAGGCCCTGGGCTTTCAGGTCCTGCGGATCAAGGAGTACAAGACAAACCAGCATCTGTTTCTCAGGATGCGGGATGAGGATGAGAGTGTATGAAGAGAGCAGTTTATCCGGGGAGCTTTGATCCTGTGACCAAGGGACACCTGGATATTATCGAGAGGGCATCGGCGCTGGTGGACGAGCTGGTGGTGGCGGTGCTGAGGAATAATGCAAAAACACCGTTGTTTTCTGTGGAAGAACGTGTTAAGATGTTAAGAGATGTGACCAGTCATCTGCCGAATGTCCGGGTGGAATCCTTCTCGGGACTGTCCGTGGAGTTTGCCAGGAGAAGCGGGGCTGCTTTTATCGTGAGAGGCCTGCGGGCCGTCACGGATTTTGAGTACGAGCTTCAGATGGCTCAGACGAACCGCAGCATCGCGCCGGAAATCGACACGTTGTTTTTTGCCACGGAGTTGAATTATGCCTACATTAGTTCCACGATTGTGAAGGAGGTGGCTTCCTACGGGGGAGATATCTCGGGCTTTGTGCCTGCGCTGATCGGGGAGCAGGTATATGATAAAATCACATCATTGAAGGGCGAGTAGAGCGTTGACAGGGAGGAGCTCTGAGCTGTTATAAAAAGATTGATAAGGAGAGAGTATTATGAGCAGCAGAATCGAACAGATTATTGAAGAAATCGAAGAATTTATTGACAGTTGTAAATTTCAGCCGCTGTCTTCCACAAAGATCGTTGTGAACAAGGAGGAGCTGGAGGAGCTGCTCCGCGAGCTTCGTATGAAGACGCCGGACGAGATCAAACGCTACCAGAAGATCATCAGCAATAAGGACGCCATTCTGGAGGACGCCCAGTCCAAGGCGGACGCCATC
>CAZGRM010000180.1:0-7088 GCA_964528295.1 uncultured Lachnospiraceae bacterium | reverse complement strand
GGCCCCGGATCCGATAAAAAAGATCCGGGGCCTCTTCGCGTACGGAGAAGGAAATATAAACCCCGTGAATAAAAACTGGTTTCCAATCTCCTTTAATTGTAGTAAAATGTGGATAGAAAAAATCAGGAAGCCTCCGCCCCGCGATCGGGGACGGGGAGCTGTGAACAGAAAGGAGAATAATTATGAGTAACAGCAATATACCTACCCCCCACATAGCCGCAAAAGAGGGCGATTTCGCCAGAACCGTGCTGATGCCGGGAGATCCCCTTCGGGCCAAATACATTGCGGAAACCTTTTTGACGGACGCGGTTCTCGTAAATAATGTGCGGGGCGTCAACGGCTTCACCGGGACGTACAACGGCAAGCGGGTGTCCGTGATGGCCAGCGGAATGGGGATCCCCTCCATCGGTATCTATTCCTACGAGCTCTTCCATTTCTACGATGTGGAAAACATCATCCGCATCGGCACCGCGGGAGCCCTGAGCCCCGAGCTGAAGATCCGGGACGTGGTGCTGGGCATGGGAGCCTGCACCAACTCCAACTACGCCGCCCAGTACCAGCTCCCCGGCACCTATGCCCCCATCGCCTCCTTTGAGCTTTTGAGGAAGGCTGTGGCCGTGGTGGAGTCCATGGGGAACGTGGGCTACAAGGTGGGGAACCTCCTGTCCTCCGACACCTTTTACAGTGAGGACGGCGGCGGAATCGCCTGGCAGAAAATGGGCGTGCTGGCCGTAGAGATGGAGGCGGCGGCCCTCTACATGAACGCGGCCCGGGCCGGAAAGAACGCTCTGGCCATCTGCACCATCTCCGACAGCCTGGTGACAGGAGAGGTCACCACCTCCGAGGAGCGCCAGTCCAGCTTCAGCGACATGGTAAAGATCGCCCTGGAGATTGCGTAAGGATCAAAAAAAGACGCAAAGCGCGGCTTTGCGTCTTTGCCGCCGCAGGCACTACTGTGTATGAAATTAGGAGAACATATGAAAGAGAAAGATCAATATCTGGCAATGGAGGAAAAAAAGGACGAGGCGGGGCTGGGACGTCCGGCCCAGAGCAAGAGAACCGTCTGCGTCATCGGCCACAAAAATCCTGACACAGACTCCATCTGCTCCGCCATTTCCTACGCCTACCTGAAAAGCCAGGAGGATGAAAACTACAATTTTGTGCCGGTCCGGGCCGGGCAGGTCAGCGCCGAGACCCAGTATGTGCTGGACCGGTTCAAGGTGGAGCCGCCCCTGTTTCTGGACAACATCGGCACCCGGGTCAAGGACATGGAGATCCGGCAGGTACCCGGCGTCCGCAGCAATATTTCCCTGAAAAACGCCTGGAATCTGATGATGACCCAGAACGTATTTACCCTTCCCATCACCACGGAGCACAATCATCTGAAGGGACTGATCACCGTAAACGATATCGCCAAGTCCTACATGGAGGAGTACGACAGCGCCATCGTATCCGTGGCAAAGACCCCCTACAAAAACATCCTGGAGACCCTGGAGGCCGAGATGGTGGTGGGGGACGAGAACGGCTACTTCGACCAGGGCAAGGTAGTCATCGCCGCCGCCAACCCGGACGTGATGGAGAATTACATAGAGGAGCACGACATGGTGGTGCTGGGAAACCGCTATGAGTCCCAGCTCTGCGCCATAGAGATGCAGGCCGGCTGCATCGTGGTCTGCCTGGGGGCCCCCGTCTCCCGGACCATCCAGCGCCTGGCCAGAGAGCGGAACTGCTCCATCATCGTGACACCCCTTGACACCTATGCGGTGGCCCGGCTCATCAACCAGAGCATGCCCGTGGACTTCTTCATGAAAAAGGACAACCTGATGACCTTCCAGCTCACCGAGTACACCGACGCCATCCGGGAGGTCATGTCAAAAAAGCGTTACCGGGATTTCCCCATCCTGGACCAGTCCGGCCACTACGTGGGAATGATCTCCAGACGAAACCTGCTGGGCGTGCGCAAGAGAGGACTAATCCTGGTGGACCACAACGAGGTATCCCAGGCCGTGGACAACGTGCTGGACGCTGAGATCATGGAAATCATCGACCACCACCGCCTCGGCTCACTGGAAACCATGGCCCCCGTATTCTTCCGGAACCAGCCCGTGGGCTGCACCGCCACCATCATCTATCAGATGTACCAGGAAAAAGGAATCGAAATCCCCGCCCACATCGCGGGCCTTCTGTGCAGCGCCATCCTCTCGGACACCCTGCTGTTCCGCTCGCCCACCTGCACCTACATGGACATCACCGCCGCCAGACAGCTGGCGAAGCTGGCAGGGATCGAATGTGAGGCCCATGCGAAAGCGATGTTCGCCGCCGGCAGCAACCTGCGCTCCAAAACCCCGGAGGAAATCCTCTATCAGGATTTCAAAAAATTCGAATTCGGCGACCTGAAGCTGGGCATCGGCCAGATCACCTCCATGAACGCCCCGGAGCTGGAGACCATCAAAACCCGCCTGATCCCCTGCCTGGAAAAAGCCTGCGAAAAGCACGGAATAGACATGATCTACTTCATGCTCACCGACATCATCAACGAGTCCTCCGAGCTTCTCTGCTACGGCAAAGGCTCCGACGAGCTGGCCGAGGAGGCCTTCGGCCAAAAAGTCACCGCCAACAGCGCCAACCTCCCAGGCATCGTATCCCGCAAAAAACAGCTGGTCCCCTCCTTCATGTCCGCCATCAACCGCCGAGCCGACATATAAAAAATATATCATTAATTCGGTAACCAAAACTCAGCCCGGGAAGGTCCTGAGGAAGGCGGCGGGCCTGCTGCCGAGCCGAGCATCTTCTTGCGGTCTGGCAGGGCCGGAGAGGCAGTGAAATTCTGCATATCATGCAGAATTTCAAGTGCGCGGCTGTCCGAGAGAGGTTTGCATCGGCAAACCGAACGAGTTTGCGCACGGCTGCCTCGCAGGCGCTGACGGACCGCTAGAAGATTCCGGCGAAGCAGCGCGCCCGCCGCCTTCCTCGGGGCCTTCCCGGGCGTCCCACAAAAAAAGAAAAGGAGAACTCCCCATGCCCAAACAATCCTGGCGCCCCGGCAACATGCTCTACCCCGTCCCCGCCGTAATGGTCAGCTGCGCCCTCCCAAACCAGCGCCCCAACATCATCACCGTAGCCTGGACCGGCACCATCTGCACCAACCCCGCCATGGTCTCCATCTCCATCCGCCCCGAACGCCACTCCTACCAGATCATCAAAAAAACAGGAGAATTCGTCATCAACCTGACCACCGAGACCCTCATGACCGCCACCGACTACTGCGGCGTCCGCTCCGGCCGGGACACAGACAAATTCCAGGCCGCCCGCCTGACCCCCGGCAAAAGCACCCACATATCCGCCCCCTGCGTCGAAGAAAGCCCCGTCAGCATCGAGTGCCGGGTCAAACAAATCCTGGAGCTGGGCTCCCACCACATGTTCATCGCGGAAGTGCTGGGAGTAAACGTAGATCCCGCCTACCTGGATAAAAATGGAAAGCTCCGTCTGGACAAAGTCGGCCTCATGGTCTACTCCCACGGAGAATACTACGGCCTCGGCAAACAACTGGGAACCTTTGGATGCAGTGTAAAACGAAAGAAAACCGGAAACACTAAAAAACAGACAGAAGCGCGGAAAACAAAAAAATGTGCAAAAAATTAGCAGCGGAATCTATCGTCAATATTACTGAAAAGTGTATAAAACGTTAATTTTTATTTACAAATCGGAAGAATGTGGTATACTTGAAATGATTTTCGTTTGGCATCAAGGGGTGCGGAACGTATGTTTTTCCTGAAAAACCAGAGAAAAACAGCAATGGGGAGCAGTATTTTCGGACCGCAGAAGTGGAGAAAGAATATTCCAGGGAGGAAAGGGGCCTCCGCAAAAAGGAATATTCCGTATCGAGTATAAATATGAAACAACAGAGGTGTCTTATGGAACAATATATTATCAGGGGCGGAAACCCACTGGTAGGTGAAGTGGAAATAAGCGGAGCAAAAAATGCGGCGCTGGGGATCTTAGCCGCCGCGATTATGACAGACGATACCGTACTGATTGAAAACTTGCCGGATGTAAGAGACATAAACGTACTGCTGGAAGCCATGGAAAGCATCGGCGTCAAGGTAGAACGGATCACAAAGCACGCAGTCATGATGAACAGCGCCGACATCGGAGAGATGAGCGTAGATTACGAGTATATCAAGCGGATCCGGGCCTCCTACTATCTGATCGGCGCGCTGCTGGGCAAATATAAAAAGGCAGAGGTGCCCCTCCCGGGAGGCTGCAACATCGGCAGCCGGCCCATCGATCTCCATATCAAGGGATTCAAGGCGCTGGGAGCCAAAGTAATGATCAAAAACGGCTTTATCGTGGCCCAGGCCGATCACCTGCACGGCGCCCATATATTCCTGGACACAGTGTCGGTGGGAGCCACCATCAACATTATGATGGCAGCCTCCATGGCGGAGGGCTACACAATCATAGAAAACTGCGCCCGGGAACCCCACGTGGTGGATGTGGCCAACTTCCTGAACAGCATGGGAGCCAACATCAAGGGAGCGGGCACGGACGTGATCCGTATCCGGGGCGTACAGAAGCTCCACAGGACAGAATACTCCGTGATCCCCGATCAGATCGAGGCGGGGACCTTCATGTTCGCCGCGGCGGCCACCAAAGGCGACGTGATGGTGAAAAACGTGATCCCAAAGCATCTGGAGGCCACCACGGCCAAGCTGCTGGAGATCGGCTGCGAGGTGGAGGAGTTTGACAGTGCGGTGCGGGTAGTGGCGTCCAAGCGGCTGTGCAGCACCAATGTAAAGACCCTTCCCTATCCGGGCTATCCCACGGACATGCAGCCCCAGATCGGCGTGACCCTGGCGTTGGCCAGAGGCACCAGCATTGTGACAGAGAGTATTTTCGAGAACCGGTTCAAATACATGGATGAGCTGACCCGCATGGGAGCGGTGGTCCGGGTGGAGGGCAACACGGCCATCATCACCGGCGTGGAAAAGCTTTCCGGAGCCAGAGTGTCCGCACCGGATCTGCGGGCAGGAGCCGCGCTGGTGATTGCGGCGCTGGCGGCGGAGGGTGTGACTCTGATCGACGACATCATCTATATCCAGAGAGGTTACGAGGAGTTTGACGAGAAGCTTCGAAGCCTGGGAGCGGAGATCGAGAAAATAAACAACGAAAAAGAGGCCCAGAAGTTCCGGCTGCGGACAGGCTGAGTAAAGAGAAAGGTCAAAGGCTGCTGCGGTAGCTGACTGATTCTGCGCGGCTCCACAAGGATGTGGAGAAGGGCAAAATCAGCCGGATTGCGGCGGCCTTTTCTTAATAGAAAATCACCGGCTAAAGGCCGAGACAGACAGGAGGAGCAAGTATGATAAAACTGTACGACACAGGAGTCTATCTGGTAAAAGGCACTCAGATCATTGAGGACAATCCGGACGCGGCGGCGAGACTGACTCAGGCGCTGGGCAGCGCGCCCGCAAAGGAGGAGGCGGCCAAAAATACCATCGCCTACTCCATTTTGAAGGATCACAACACATCAGACAGCATGGAGAAGCTGAAAATCCGTTTTGATAAGCTCACCTCCCACGATATCACCTTCGTGGGCATCATCCAGACCGCCAGAGCGTCGGGACTGGAGAAGTTCCCCATGCCCTACGTGCTGACCAACTGCCACAATTCCCTGTGTGCCGTGGGCGGCACCATCAACGAGGATGACCACATGTTCGGCCTGACCTGCGCGAAAAAATACGGCGGCGTATACGTTCCGCCTCATCAGGCCGTCATTCATCAGTTCGCCAGAGAAATGCTGGCCGGCGGCGGAAAAATGATTCTCGGCTCCGATTCCCATACCCGCTACGGGGCGCTTGGCACCATGGCCATGGGAGAGGGCGGACCGGAGCTGGTGAAGCAGCTTCTGAACCAGACCTATGATATCAATATGCCCGGTGTCATCGCCATCTATCTCACCGGAAAGCCCGCTCAGGGAGTGGGACCCCAGGATATCGCCCTGGCCATCATCGGGGCCGTGTTCTCCAACGGATACGTAAACAACAAGGTGATGGAGTTCGTGGGCCCCGGCGTATCCAATCTCAGCGCCGACTTCCGGATCGGCGTGGACGTCATGACCACCGAGACCACCTGCCTGTCCTCCATCTGGCGGACCGACGACACCATCCGAGAGTTCTATGACATTCACGGAAGAAGTGAGGATTACAAGGAGCTGAATCCCGGAGAGGTGGCCTACTACGACGGCCTGGTGACCGTGGATCTCAGCGAGATCAAGCCCATGATCGCCATGCCCTTCCATCCCAGCAACACCTACACCATTGAGGAGCTGAACGCAAACCTGATGGATATTCTGGATGACGTGGAAAAGCGCGCCCAGGTAAGCCTGGACGGAGCCGTGGAGTTCACCCTGAAAAACAAAGTGCGAAACGGCAGACTCTACGTGGACCAGGGAATCATCGCCGGCTGCGCCGGCGGCGGCTTTGAGAATATCTGCGACGCGGCGGATATCCTGAAGGGCAAATTCATCGGCTCCGACGAATTTACCCTGAGCGTATACCCGGCCAGCACCCCCATCTATATGGAGCTGGCAAAGAACGGACGGCTGGCCAGCCTGATCCAGAGCGGCGCCATCGTAAAGACAGCCTTCTGCGGCCCCTGCTTCGGCGCGGGCGACACTCCGGCCAACAACGCCTTCAGCATCCGCCACTCCACCAGAAACTTCCCCAACCGGGAAGGCTCCAAGCTGCAGAGCGGCCAGATCTCATCGGTGGCGCTGATGGACGCCCGTTCCATCGCCGCCACAGCGGCCAACAAGGGTTACCTGACCGCGGCCACCGACATAGACGCGGATTACGGAAAGCCTAAATACTACTTCGACAGCAGCATTTACGCCAACCGCGTCTACGACAGCAAGGGCGAGGCCCATCCCGAGGTGGAGATCCAGTTCGGCCCCAACATCAAGGACTGGCCCGCCATGTGTGAGCTCACCGAAAACCTGATGCTGAAGGTGGTGTCCGAGATTCACGATCCCGTGACCACCACCGACGAGCTGATCCCCTCCGGCGAGACCTCCTCCTACCGCTCCAACC
>CAZGRM010000179.1:0-7100 GCA_964528295.1 uncultured Lachnospiraceae bacterium | reverse complement strand
CCTTCGGGTCGAAGTTGGAACCGCCCTTGCCGCCGCCGATGGGCAGGCCGGTCAGGGAATTCTTGAAAATCTGCTCAAAGCCCAGGAATTTCAAAATGCTCTGGTTCACGGAGGGATGGAATCTCAAGCCTCCCTTGTAAGGTCCGATGGCGCTGTTGAACTGCACCCGGTATCCCTTGTTTACCTGCACCTTGCCGTTGTCATCCACCCACGGAACCTTAAAGGAAATGATTCTCTCCGGCTCCACGAGGCGCTCCAGCAGGCTTACCGCACGGTAACGCTCCTCATTTGCGTCGATGACCAGCTTTAAGGAATCCAGAACCTCCTTAACAGCCTGATGAAATTCCGGCTCGCCCGGATTCTGAGCTACGACACGGTCATAAATCTCTTCTGTGTAAGACATAAAATTTGGCCCCCTTGCCTGTAAAAAATAATAAACTCCTCAGCAATGCTCATTTCATTGCCAAAAAATACCCGCAGCGGCCTGCGGGTATCTGCTGTCCGCTTTCTCGCACACACGCAAAACGTATTATACACTACTCTTTTTCATTTGGCAATTATTTTTTGCGGTTTTGCTTTAATATTTTAGCGAATCACCGTGCTTCTCTATGCAAACATTTGTCCTTTCCGTGCGGTCATTCCTCATCCGTATCCTGACTCAAATTTACGCCGGCCACGCTGGTCACCGGAACGGAAAACAGAAAGGTGCGGGCCTTGGAATCCATGCCGGCCTTCTCCATGATGGCCCTCATGATCTCATTTTTCTGCTCCTTCCTGGACACGATAAAGACCATCTCCTTCTCGGCGGCCAGAGATACGCCGAAAAACTTTCCCATGCCCTCCATTCCTGTGCCCTTGGCGTGAATCACGGTGCCTCCGCCGGCTCCCACGCTCCTGGCCGCGTCCATGATCGGCTCGATGTAGCCCTGATTCGCCACCGCTATAATCATATCATACCTTGCGTTCTCCACCGCTGATTCCTCCTTCCGGCTCTCTCCCGCTTCCTCTTTTTTCTCCGACGGGGCTCCCCCCAGATCCAGGGTTCTGGTGAGATATGTAAAAATTCCCCGCCCGCCTATGCTGGACAGGGGGATGATAAAGGCCGCCCCCGTCCCCGGCAAATCAATCTGCATTTTTTTTCGAAGCCCCTTTCGCAGCTCCACCCACCGGTCCCGGGAGACAATGGAAAACAGCACCGCCTTCTCGTGGCTCTCCAGACCGAAGTAATCCAGCGCCTCCTCATTGGCGGTCCCCCGGCCCAGGGTCACCAGCTGCACCTCCTGCTTCTGCTCCAGATAAAAATTCAGATATTTTTCTCCCAGATTCCTGGTAATAATCGTCACCATCAAATAAAGCTTTTCCATCACATTTCCCCTGTTCTTCCAAAACTGCCGGGATCACCGTCAGCCCAGCTCAATAATCTCAAAATCCGTCTGATAATCCCATACGGTCTGATGTACCGGAACGGCTCTGGCGGCGGTGCGGCCCGCGCTGAGCTTATAGATCACGCCAAGGATCTGGATCGTGATCAGCGGCGTCATGGCCACCATCGCCACGATACCGAAGGCGTCCGTCACAATATTTCCGCCCACCGAGGAGCAGGCTCCGATGGCGAAGGGCAGCAGAAAGGTGGCCGTCATGGGACCCGAGGCCACTCCGCCGGAGTCGAAGGCGATGGCCGTAAAAATTTTCGGCACAAAGAAGGAAAGGCCCAGCGCGATGCCGTAGCCCGGCACCAAAAACCAGAGGATGGAGACGCCGGTGAGCACCCGCACCATGGCAAGGCCCAGGGACACCGCCACACCCGCCGACAGGCTGTAGCCCATGGCCTTGGCCGGCACCGCCCCGGAGGTCATCTCCTCCACCTGATGGGTCAGCACGTGGACCGCCGGCTCCGCCATAACGATAAAGTAACCGATCACCATGCCGATGGGTATGATGCACCAGCGGTAGGGCAGGCTGGCGATGATCCGTCCCAGCTCCGTGCCGGCAGGCATAAAGCCCACATTCACGCCGGTCAAAAACAGCACCAGCCCCACATAAGTATAGACCAGGCCGATCAAAATCTTGATCAGGCTCTTTTTACTCATTCTCAGAGAAACGATCTGAAACACGCCGAAGAAGCAGATAATCGGCAGCAGAGATCCCGCAATCTCCCGTATGTACTCGGGAAATTCATGATGAAACATCCCCCAAAGCTCCACGGAGTCCGCCGCCTCCAGCATCTCGGTCATCTCGTAGGCTCCCTCCGGCTCATAAATCATTCCCAATATGAGCACGGTAATGATGGGCCCGATGGAACACAGCGACACCAGACCGAAGCTGTCGTCCGCCGCGTGGCGGTCACTTCGGATGGCGGAAATACCCACGCCCAGCGCCATGATAAAGGGCACCGTCATAGGCCCTGTGGTCACGCCCCCCGCGTCAAAAGCCACGGCCAGAAAATCCCGGGGCACCATACAGGCCAGCACAAACACAATGGCATAGAAAAACAACAGCATCCTGGAAAGAGGAATCCCGAACAGCATACGCAGAAGAGCCACCACAAGAAACGCGCCCACACCGGCCGCCACCACCACGATCAGCACCATATTCGGCACGGAGGGCACCTGCCCCGCCAGCACCTGCAGATCCGGCTCCGAAATGGTGATGATAAAGCCCAGCAAAAAACAGATGGGAATAATGACTCCGATTTTCCGGGACCGGGTAAGAGCCGTGCCCACCCGCTCTCCGATGGGCGACATGGCCAGATCGGCTCCCAGCGTAAAAAACATCATCCCCACCACCAGCAGCACCGCTCCCAGCAAAAATTCCATCAGGATCCCCGACGGCAGAGGCGCGATCGTAAAGCTCAAAACTAAAACGATCCCGATAATTGGCAGCACCGCTTTCAGAGCTTCATCCAGTTTTTCCTGTAAGTTGGTCCGGTAAAATTTAAACAATAGGCTGTTCTCCTCTCATTGAATGGATAAATGAAAAAATAGACGTTCCAAAAGAAAATTAATTTTATCATAACACAAAAGATACTCTTCTTTCCAGTGCGAAAAGAGAATTTAACGAAATTTTTACCCCTGCCTCTTTTCCTTGCAAACGGAAATTTTCCGATCCATTACGCAAGCCAGAAGGCTCCCCTGTAGCCTTCCCATCAGAGAAGTCATAAAAAAGAGACAGGGTACCCTTGTGATCCGGGTACCCTGCCTCTTTTTTATTTTACGGTAATCAGCTCATACTCCCCGCTGCCCAGCCCGATCTTCACCGCATGGTCGATGGCGCTCTTCCAGTTGGTGTCCGGGGACACGGAGGTGAAATGGTCATGGCAGTCGTGATGGCGCTCCAGGGCCTCCCCCAGCAGACTGTTGGCAAAGGGCTGCTGGGCGTTCACGGCGTCCGCGCAGGCCACATCCAGCGCCACCGGGTCAAAGGAGGCGAACATTCCCACATCGGGGACGATGGGCGCGTCGTTCTCGGCGTGGCAGTCGCAGTAGGGGGACACGTCCATCACCAGGCTGATGTGGAAATGAGGCCGGCCCTGGCAGACCGCCTTGGAATACTCGGCGATCTTGCAGTTCAGAATATCATTCGCCTCGTCGCTGGCGGCCCGCACCGCGTCCTGAGGACAGACGCCGATACACCGCCCGCAACCCACGCATTTGCTGTGGTCGATGGAAGCCTTTCTGTCCTTCACCACCGCCGCGCCGTGGGCACAGATTCTGGAGCATTTGCCGCAGCCCACACAGTCCTCCGTCTTCACGTGGGGCTTTCCGGCGCTGTGCATCTCCATCTTTCCCGCCCGGGAGCCGCAGCCCATTCCGATATTTTTCAGGGCGCCCCCGAAGCCGGTGGCCTCATGCCCCTTGAAATGGCTCAGGGTGATGAAGATGTCGGCGTCCATCACGGCCCGGCCGATCTTGGCCTCCTTCACGTACTGTCCGCCCTCCACAGGCACCAGGGCCTCATCCGTCCCCTTCAGTCCGTCGGCGATGATCACGTGACAGCCTGTGGCGTAGGGCACAAAGCCGTTGCCGTAGGCGGAATCGATATGATCCAGGGCGTTCTTCCGGCCGCCCACGTACAAGGTATTGCAGTCGGTGAGGAAGGGCTTTCCCCCCAGCTCCTTGATCACATCCGCCACCGCCTTCGCGTAGTTGGGCCTCAGAAACGCCAGGTTTCCCGGCTCGCCGAAATGCATCTTGATGGCCACATACTGGTTCTTAAAATCAATCTGGCCGATCCCCGCCTTTTTGATCAGGCGCTGCAGCTTCGTCAGCAGATTATCCCCGTCCCTTGTGCGGAGATCGGTAAAATATACCTTTGATTTTTCCATAGATCCTCCTTCTGATTCTATGTACCGCCGCCCCGCCTCCGCCGGGCGGCGGGGGCCCGGGCGCTGCCTTAGACGGCAGTCCCATGCCCGGCCCGTTGCCTGTTTCTCTATCGGACCAAAGTCCGTTAAGCCTCCATCAGAAATGCCCGATAGCCCTTGTAGGCCTCATACACGTCCGCCTTGCTGGTCACCTCCATGGGAGCGTGCATATTCAGCACGGCCACTCCGCTGTCGATGACCTCCATGCCGTAGTGGGCCAGAATATAGGCGATGGTGCCGCCTCCGCCCACGTCCACCCGGCCCAGCTCCGCCGTCTGGAAGGCCACCTGGTGCCGGTCCATCATAGAACGGATGGAGGCGATGAATTCCGCGTTGGCGTCATTGCTTCCGCTCTTTCCTCTGGCTCCCGTAAACTTATTGAACACCAGCCCCTTGCCAAAGTAAGCGCTGTTTTTCTTCTCAAAGCAGGAGGCAAACAGCGGATCGTAGGCCGCGCTCACATCGGAGGACAGCATCCGGCTCCGGCTCAGAGCGCGCCGGAGATTCAGCTCACTGTACTGGCCCGCGCGCTCCATCAGCTCCGCCACCGAATTTTCAAAGAACCGGGACTGCATCCCCGTGGCTCCCACGCTGCCGATCTCCTCCTTGTCCACCAGCAGGCAGCAGCAGGTATACTCCTGGGCCGGTGTATCCAGCAGGGCGGCCAGGGAGGTATATCCGCACACCCGGTCGTCCTGGCCGTAGGCCATGATCATGCTCCGGTCCAGCCCGCAGTCCCTGGCATGGGCCGCCGGCACAATCTCCAGCTCCGCGGAGAGGAAATCCTCCTCCTCCATATCATATTTTTCCTTCAGGATTCCCAGGATATTGGCTTTCACCGCGTCCTTTTCCTTTTCAGCGTCTCCCTCCTCCATTTTCAGAGGGCGGCTGCCCACCAGCACATCCAGATTTTCTCCCTCGATGACCAGCTTCGCCTTTTTCTCCATCTGCTCGCCAGCCAGATGAATGAGCAGATCGGAGATGAATACCACCGGATCCTCCTCCTTCTCACCGACGCGGATCTCCACCACGGTGCCGTCCTTTTTCGCCACCACCCCGTGAATCGCCAGGGGGATGGTCACCCACTGGTATTTCTTCACACCGCCGTAGTAGTGGGTGTCCAGGTAGGCCATCTCCGTGTCCTCATAGAGAGGATTCTGCTTCAGGTCCAGTCTGGGGGAATCGATATGGGCTCCCAGAATCCGGATTCCCTCGCTGATGGGCTTTGATCCGATCTGGAAAAGCGCCAGGGTCTTCTTCATGCAGACAACGTACACCTTGTCTCCGGCCTCAAGCCTTCTGCCGGAGGCCGCGGCCTCCTCCAGGCTCACATAGCCCGCCTCCCGGGCCTGGCGCACCGCCTCGGCCACGCACTCCCGCTCCGTCTTTCCCGCGTCCAGAAAGGCCTTGTACTTCCCGCACAGCGCCTCCAGCTGGGCCGTCTGCTCCTCCGTATATGTCTTCCACACATTCTGCTTCATGAAACCTTACCTCCAGTTCTATATCCTCTGCCGCCAAGGCTCTTTTTTGCCCGGCGGCCCTTTCTCAGTATTGCCCGATCCCTTAGCAAATCTCCGCTCCCGAGGGCATCTCCTTCTCCGGTGTCATCAGGGACAGGTTGCCCTCCCCGTCCTCGGCGCACAGCAGCATGCCCTCGGAGAGGACTCCCGCCAGCTTGGCGGGCTTCAGATTCACCAGCACCATCACCTTCTTACCCACCATCTCCTCGGGGGAGTAGGCGGACTTGATGCCGGAGACGATCTGCTTCACCTGGCTGCCGATCTTCACCTGGGAGCACAGAAGCTTCCGGGACTTTTTCACCGCCTCACAGGCGATGATCTCTCCCACCTGAAACTGCATTTTCCCAAAGTCCTCAAAGGTGATCTCCTCCTTCGGCTCAATGTCGATGACATCCTGGCTCTCCTCCGGCTTTTCCTCCTGAGGCTGCTCCGGCTCCTGGGCCGCTCTCTGGGCGGCCTGGATGGCCTCCGCCTTTGCCAGGACCTCCTTCAGGTCGAGGCGGGCAAAGAGGATCTCCGGCTTCTCCGTCACCTTCGTTCCCGACTCGTAGAGGCCGAACCGGTCCATCTCCTCCAGGCCCCGCTTTCTGGCGTTGATCTGGCCGAGAATCCGGTCCGCCGTCTCCGGCATAAAGGCCTCCAGAAGGGCCGCCCCGATGGCGATGCTCTCGGTCAGGTTGTAGAGTACCTGGGCCAGACGGTCCCGCTTCGCCTCATCCTTGGCCAACGCCCAGGGCATGGTCTCGTCGATGTATTTATTGCACCGCTTAAACAGGGTGAAGATCTCCGTGATGGCGTCCGCCACCCGCAGGTCCTCCATCTTTTTGCTCACCTTTCCCGGCGTGGCCAGCACCACGGCCTTCAGCTCCTCGTCCACCGGCTCGCTTACCCCCGTGTCGGTGACCGCGCCGCCGAAATATTTATTGGTCATGGAGATGGTGCGGTTCACCAGGTTCCCCAGGGTGTTGGCCAGATCGGAATTCAGCCGCTCCACCATCAGCTCCCAGGTGATGACGCCGTCGTTCTCGAAGGGCATCTCGTGAAGCACGAAATAGCGCACCGCGTCCACGCCGAACACCTCCGCCAGGTCATCCGCGTACAGCACATTTCCCTTGGATTTGCTCATCTTTCCGTCTCCCTGCAAAAGCCAGGGATGGCCGAACACCTGCTTCGGCAGAGGCAGATCCAGCGCCATCAGGAAGATGGGCCAGTAAATC
>CAZGRM010000178.1:0-7100 GCA_964528295.1 uncultured Lachnospiraceae bacterium | reverse complement strand
ACAACCAGGGCTAATCTTTCAAAATTTTCGGGACATTTTCATTTTTGCTTGACACTGATTTTTCCCCTCAAAAATTCAGCCTGATTTTTCCCCTCAAAAATTCAGCCCCCCTACAGCCCTGACTGGAGCTCCACCAAGCTCTGCATCTCGTCCCACAGTCCATTCAGGCACTCCAGTGTCCGCTGGTAGAGCCGGTATTTCCGGTCGTAGATCTCCGCCAGCTTTGGATTTGGCAGCACCGCCGGGTGAATGACGGTCATATTTTCTATGGCCTCGTTCAGGGAGGGATACTCCCCGGTGGCCACCGCCGCCGCGATGGCGCAGCCCAGAGCCCCCGCCTCATCCACCGCCACGGTCTCCACCGGCAGCTTCATGATGTCCGCGAACATCTGGGTCCACACCGGAGATTTGGCGGCTCCGCCGGAGAGCCGGATGGCTCTTGGGGGCTCCTTCCGGGTGGCCAGCAGCTTTTCCAGATGGTATCTGTGGCCGAAGGCGATTCCCTCGTAGACGCTCCTGGCCATGTGCTTTCTGGTGTGGGAGATATTCAGCCCAACGAAGGCGGCCTTGGCGTTTGGATGCACGTTGGAGGCCATGAGGAAGGGCAGAAATACCGGGACAAAGGCCTCCGGCCCTGTCTCCTCCACCCAGCCGTTCACCACCTCGTAGATGCTCCTTCCGCTCTCCTTCGCCTCCTGCCTGGCCTCCGGCAGAAGCTGCTTGACGAACCATTCATTGTTTCCCGCCGAGGTGGCGCTGGATTCCTCGATCAGATAATACTCCGGCAGACAGAACAGGGAGTTCATCTGTACCTTTCCGTCCAGCACCGGCTCCCTCCTGACGTACTCGTTGATGGACCAGGTGCCCGCGATCATGCAGACCAGCTCCGGGTCTATCACCCCGGAGGCGATGGCGCCCGCGTTGATATCGAAGAAACCGCCCACCACCGGCGTGCCCGGCCGCAGGCCGCAGCGGGCGGCCGCCTCCTCCGTCACGTAGCCCGCGATCTCGTCCGCATGGCACAGGGGCGGAAGGGCCCCCTCCACCTCCGGGATGCCAAAGAGCTCCAGAAGAGCCGGGTCGTAGGAGCGGGTCTTCAGATTCATGAAATTGGCGCCGGAATAGTCGGTGATCTCCCCCCGGGCCTCCCCGGTGAGGCGGAACCGCACATAGTCCTTGCACTCAAACACGTACTGAATATTTTCGTAGCTTTCCGGCTCGTGGTCCTTTAACCAGGCCAGCAGGGCCACCGGCTGGCAGTTCATGATGTGCTGGCAGGACAGCTGAAAAACCTTCTCCTCCGTGCCGTCCTGCTTCCAGCGGTCCACGTATTTGTAGGCCCGGTTGTCTGTGGAAATGATGCCCTGGCGGGCGGGCTTTCCGTCCTTTCCCCAAAGGTACAGCCCCTTGCCGTGGCCGCAGATTCCCACCCCGGCGATCTCCTCCGGGCGGATGCCGGTCTGCTCCAGGACGCCTCTCAGCACCCGGCAGTTGGCCTCCCACATTTCCTCCATGTCCCGCTCCACGAATTCCGGCCTCGGCGTCAGGGAGGCCGTCTCCGTGCTCCGGCACCCGATCTGCCGCCCATGGCTGTCGAAGATGGCCGCCTTCGTGGTGGTGCCTCCGTTGTCTAACCCAATATAATAGCGCATCGCTTTCTCCTTATGAAAATGGTTTCCGTTCAGCCATGGCCTTCCGCAAAGGCCATGGCTGAACTGTAACTGAAAATTAGTCAAACCGGAAGGCAACCTTGAAATCACCGTACTTACCGGTGGCATACTCAAAGGCCTTCTCCCAGTCCTCCAGCCGGAATACACTGGAAACCACGCCGTTGGTTTTGATATTGCCCTTCAGCATGTTCTCGATCACAAAGGGGTAGGCGTAGGGGCTCAGATGGGAGCCCAGAAGGTCAAGCTCCTTGCTGTCGCCGATGATGGACCAGTCCACTGTGGTCTCGGAGCCGAATACGCTGAACTCCACGAAGGTGCCCAGCTTGCGGATCACGGTAAGACCCTGGCGGACGCTGGCGGGATTTCCGGTGGCCTCGATGTAGATGTCGCAGCCGTAGTCCTCGGTGAGGGCCTTGATCTCCTTATCCACATCGCACTTGCCCGGGTTAAATACCAGATCGGCGCCGAACTCCTTCGCCTTCTCCAGACGGTTGTCCTGCATGTCCAGCACGATCAAAAGCTTGGGATTTTTCATTCTCGCGTAGGTGATCATGCCCAGTCCCAGGGTCCCCGCGCCGGAGATCACCACCACATCCTCATTGGTGATCCCCGCCCGGTCCACCGCGTGCTTGGAGCATCCGAAGGGCTCGATCAAAAGCGCCTGCTCCATGGTAAGCTCCTCCGGCACTCTGCTGATCACGGAGGTGGGCAGATACTTTACGTACTCCGCCATTCCGCCGTTGTTATAATACTGGAAGCCGTACATATCATGGGGCTGGCACATCCAGTAGCGGCCGGTGCGGCAAAATCTGCACTTTCCGCAGGGCACGATCTGATCCGCGGTGATCCGATCCCCCAGCTCGTACTCCGTCACGTTCTCTCCCACCTGCACCACTCTGCCGTAGAACTCATGTCCCGGAATGAAGGGCGGCTTCACCCACGCGGGCTGGATATCGTCCCCCCAGAATTTTGCCACGCCGTGCTGACATTTCAGGTCCCCGGCGCAGATGCCGCAGGCCTCCGTCTTGATGATGATGTCGTCCGGCCCGCACTCCGGTGTGGGATACTCCGGCTCAAAGCGGTAGTCGCCCTGTCCGTAGGCCACCAGCGCCTTCATTGTCTTGGGAATGCTTCCTTTTGCTGCCATACTTATTTCCTCCTTTTTTCCGTCCCCGGGCCCCTTGACCGCCCGGCGGGTATTTCACTTCGTTTTCTCAACCATTTTTTAAAATGATTTTATAAACAGTATTATATATCTATTCTCCTGTGTTTTCAAGTAAAACCGTCCCTGTTTTTTTGAATTATTTCTTGACACCTTCCTTTTCTTTCGATAGCATAAATTATCAGCTGTAAAGGAGCTTGTCATGGTGGATCAGCGGAAAAATTTAACGAGAATGGATATCAAACGAAACAACCGGATACGGGTGTACAATGAACTGAGACAGAGGGGAAAGCTGTCCTGCCTGGACATTTCCAAGGGCCTGGGCGTCAGTCTGCCCACGGTGAACAAGAATCTGGCCAGTCTGGAGGAGGCCCGCCTGATCCATTCCCCCGGCACAAACTGCAAGACAGGGGGGCGCAGCTCGAAAATCTACGAGGTGGTGAAGGATTTCCGGGTGGCGGTGGGGGTCAATATTACGAACCACCACATCACGGCGGTGACGGTGAATCTGACCGGGGAGGTGACGGCCCGGGTCCGCTTCCGCCAGCCCTTCTCCCGGGACGACGCCTACTGCCGGCGGCTGGGGCAGGCGGTGGAGCAGGTGATCTCGGAGGGCGGCATTTCAAAGAGCCAGATCCTGGGGGTGGCCCTGGTGATCCCGGCTCTGATCCTGCCTGACGGCAGCCGCACCTACTACAATCGGGTCCTTCCCATGGACTCCAATGTGACCTGCGAAGAGCTCGCCAGATACATCCCCTATCCGGCCCGGCTTTGCCACGACGCCAAATCCGCCGCCTACGCGGAGAGCTGGTTCAACCGGGAGGTATCCGACTTTTTCTATATGATGATCAGCGACAGCCTCTGCGGCGCCCCGGTGCTGTCCGGAAAGCCCTACTCCGGGCTGAACAACCGAAGCGGGGAGATCGCCCACCTGAAGCTGGTCTCCAACGGGCGGCTCTGTTTCTGCGGAAAGAGGGGCTGCATGGACCCCTACTGCTCCACCAAGGCTCTGACCTCCGCCACCGTGGGGGATCTGGCCGCCTTCTTTGACCGGCTGGAGGCGGGGGACCCTGAGGCCGGGGCCGTCTGGGAGGAATACCTGTACCACCTGGCCCTGGCCATCAACAGCATCCGCATGATGCTGGACTGCCCCATCATCCTCGGCGGCTATCTGGGCCAGTACATGGACGGCCACCTTCCCCATCTGAAGGAGCTGGTCCTGGCGGAGGACCCGTTTACGGACCAGGTGGATTATCTGTCCGTCTGCAAATGTAAAAATGAGGCCTCCGCCACGGGAGGGGCCCTGGTGTATATCGAGCAGTTCATCCAGACCGTTTGATGGTCTTGCGGTTTTTTTCAAACATGATATAATTGTTTTACAAAACGCTTTTATAAAAAGACGGGAGAAAAAACAAGAAAAGTCATGAAGATCAATAACAGAAAAACCACATCCCTTGATA
Organism: uncultured Lachnospiraceae bacterium; assembly: GCA_964528295.1. GTDB lineage: Bacteria > Bacillota > Clostridia > Lachnospirales > Lachnospiraceae > Choladousia. The sequence goes on along the minus strand of CAZGRM010000178.1, from coordinate 2,808 downwards.
TCCGGCAGCAGAACCGCCTGCGGATCTTTCACCTGCTCTATCAGTCCTCCGGCCTGACCAAACAGGAGATCTCCCAGGAGCTGTCCCTTTCCCTGCCCACCATCACCAACAATCTGACCTCCCTGATGGAGGACGGGCTGGTGCGGGAAAACGGTTTTCTCGAAAATACCGGCGGAAGAAACGCCAAAATCTACTCTCTGGTGCCGGACGCCCAGACCGCCATCGGCCTGGATATTACCCGGCATCACATCACCGCCGTGGCGGTGGGGCTGGACGGCCAGGTCACTGAGACCATCCGAGTCCGCCAGGACTTCCGGCCCTCGGACCTTTATCTGAAAAGGCTGGGGGAGCTGGTGGAACAACTCCTGGCTCAGGCCCGGCTGGATCCGGACAGGCTTCTCGGGGTGGGGCTGGGTGTCCCCGGACTGGTGTCAGAGGATGGCCAGCGGGTCTTCTACGGAAAGATCCTGGATTTTCAGGGTATGACCTGCCAGGATTTCTCCAAATATATTTCCTTTGACTGTGCCCTGTTCAACGACGCCAACGCCGCCGGTTTCGCGGAATTCTGGAACCGGGAGGATATTCAGGACGCCTTCTACATCATGCTCAGCAACAATGTGGGCGGCGCGGTGATCCAGCATGGGGAAATCTACCCGGGAAAGAATATCTGCGCCGGGGAGATCGGCCATGTCAAGCTGGAATACGGCGGTCCCCTGTGCTACTGCGGACAGAGGGGCTGCGTGGACGCCTACTGCGCCGCCACGGTGCTCTCCTCCGGCTACGACGGAAACCTGGGAGCCTTTTTCGACGATCTGCGGTCCGGCAGCGGGGAGGCGGCCCGGCTCTGGGATACCTACCTGGACCATCTGGCCAAGGCGATCAACACGGCCCGGCTGCTCTTTGACTGTCCCATCATTTTGGGAGGCTATGTGGGGGCTTACCTGGATCCTTATCTGGAGGAGCTGCGCCAGAGGGTGGCGGCCCTGGATTCCTTCGACACCCCCATCGACGATATCATCACCTGCCGGTACAAGAATCAGTCCATCGCGGCGGGCGCCGCGCTGAATTTTATCTCGAAATATATCTCCTCCCTATAGAAAAAAACGCCTGGCAGGCGTCAATAGAAAACTCCGGCACCGGGCCGGAGTTCTTTTTATTTTGTATTTTCGGCTTCCTCCGCCTTGTAGGGGGTGGTCAGCTCCGTCACCTCATCCACGTAGGGCCACAGCTCCTCACACCGGCAGTTTCCGGTCAGGTAAAGGACCGTCTCGTCCCCCACCGCGTCGATCAGATTCTTAAGCTCCTGAGTCGTCACGATCCCCTTGTCTGTCAGTCCCAGGATCTCATCCAGGATCAGCACGTCACACCCCTCCGTCACCAGAACCTTCTTTGCGAAATTCAGGCCGTTCTTGATGTTCAGCGCCTCCTCCTCCTGCTCCCGGTCCGTCAGGCTCTCGTAATTCTCCGGAAATTTCTCAAAGCGGAACAGCTTCACCTCCGGCTCCAGTCTGCGGTAAAAATCAGCGCTGACACTGGCCTGCTTTTCCTTCAAAAACTGGATCAACACTACGCTTTTCCCGGCACTGGCCTCCCGGATGCCCTTTCCAAGTGCCGCGGAAGTCTTTCCCATCCCTGTACCACAGAAGATGTGTATATATCGTCTGCCCATTTTTCACCTCATCGATATCTCATGCTCATCGCCGTATTTCCACCGCCACATTTCGACAGCTTTCAGTCATTTTACTACATTTCTCTGCAAAATGCAATTGTTATTCCCTTTTCTCACTCGATATACTCCAGCTTGCTGACAGATACTTCGTATGCCACCCTCTTTTCCGTGGACTCATCGTCCAGCCGCTTCACATACTCCCTGCTCTGTATTCTTCCCCACACCTGCACATGACCGCCCACCTCGAAACCCGAGGTAAATCTGGCGTTTCTCCCCCAGCAGATGCAAGGGATGTAATCGGACTTTCCGTAGGGGCGGTTCACCGCCAGCAGCATGTCGGAGATTTCCCGGCCCAGGGGGGTCCTGCGGTAAACCGGAGTCTTGCAGATGTAGCCGTCCAGAAAGATCTGGTTGCTCTTCACCTTGTCGCACTCCTCCACCACAAAGCTCACCTCTCTGGCGAACACCGAAAGCACCAGCCGGTTTTTCTTCTCCTCATGCCGGTTATAGGAACGGAACTGTCCGAAAATCTGTATGTATTCTCCCTCATAATCCTGCGTAACGTCAATCAGGCGCTCCGAGATCATCACGGGGATGATGTCGGAGGATTCGCTGAGCCTTTGCACGGAAATATCCACCATGTAAAATCCTTCCCCAAACACCTCATGGCTGAATGTGAAACCGGAAACGATTTTCCCCATGATGGAAACCTGATTGTTTTCAATAATCTTATCTGTCATAAATCTTTGTTCTCCCTTCTTCTAACGAAGTATCTCTTCTTGTATTTATATTAACTATGTTTATTCGCCTGCTTTCCACTTTAGAACTAATATTTTCATTTTTTTTAAAAATTTTTTCCTGCCACTTGTAATCTCCTAAAATTGTGATAAACTAAATCGGATGCCGTATGGGCTGATTTGAATAATTAAGATAAGAAGAGAGTGTTTTTTATGCGAAGAGAAGATGTTAGAAATGTGGCCATCATCGCCCACGTCGATCATGGCAAGACGACGCTGGTGGATGAGCTGTTGAAGCAGAGCGGTGTGTTCCGGGAAAATCAGGCGGTGGCGGAGCGTGTCATGGACTCCGGCGACCTGGAGCGGGAGCGTGGCATCACCATCCTGTCGAAAAACACGGCC
>CAZGRM010000177.1:6148-7243 GCA_964528295.1 uncultured Lachnospiraceae bacterium | reverse complement strand
TCATCGATGAGATCGACGCCATCGGAAAGAGCCGAGACAGCCGTTACGGCGGCGGCAACGACGAGCGGGAGCAGACGCTGAATCAGCTCCTGGCGGAGATGGACGGCTTTGATACCTCCAAGGGTCTGCTGGTGCTGGCGGCCACAAACCGGCCGGAGGTGCTGGACCAGGCGCTGCTGCGTCCCGGCCGCTTTGACCGGAGAGTCATCGTGGACAAGCCGGACCTGAAGGGAAGAGTGGATGTGCTGAAGGTGCACGCCAAGGATGTAAATATGGATGAGACGGTGGATCTGGAGGCCATTGCGCTGGCCACCTCCGGCGCCGTGGGCTCTGATCTGGCGAATATGATCAATGAGGCGGCGATCCTGGCGGTGAAGAAGGGCAGGAAGGCCGTTTCCCAGAAGGATCTCTTTGAGTCGGTGGAGATCGTGCTGGTGGGTAAGGAGAAGAAGGACCGGATTCTCAGCAAGGAGGAGCGCCGGATCGTGTCCTACCATGAGGTGGGCCATGCCCTGGTGAGCGCGCTGCAGAAGGATTCGGAGCCGGTGCAGAAGATCACCATCGTTCCCCGCACCATGGGAGCCCTGGGCTACGTGATGAACGTGCCGGAGGAGGAGAAGTACCTGAATACGGAGAAGGAGATCCGAGCCATGCTGGTGGAGTTTGTGGCCGGCCGGGCGGCGGAGGAGCTGGTGTTTGACACGGTGACCACGGGAGCCGCCAACGATATCGAGAAGGCCACGAGGGTGGCCAGGGCCATGGTGACCCAGTACGGTATGTCAAAGCGCTTCGGGCTCATGGGACTGGAAATCCAGGCGAACCAGTATCTGGACAACCGCCCCGTTATGAACTGCAGCGACGCCACGGCGGCGGACGTGGATCAGGAGGTTATGCAGGTGCTGAAGGACTCCTATGACGAGGCGAAGCGGCTGCTGACGGAGCACAGAAAAGCGCTGGATAAGATCGCGGAGTTCCTGATCGAGAAGGAGACCATCACCGGAAAAGAGTTTATGGATATCTTCCACGAGGTGGAGGGAACCAGCCAGGAAAAGCAGGAGACGTCAGGCCGGATCAACGAGCGGCCGGTGGAGCCGG
>CAZGRM010000177.1:0-6048 GCA_964528295.1 uncultured Lachnospiraceae bacterium | reverse complement strand
AGCCAGGAAAAGCAGGAGACGTCAGGCCGGATCAACGAGCGGCCGGTGGAGCCGGGAGAGGCGGATCCGCTGAAAGCAGCGGTGAAGGAAGATCCGGCTGGGACCGGAGCGGCGGATAAGGCCGGGGAGCCGGAGGCAAACGCGGCGCCGGAAAATCAGAATCCGGCCGGTGAGACCGGCTTTGTGCTGGTGGACAGCGGCAGCGGGTCCCTGTCAGAGAATTCGCCGGAGGATCCGCGGTAGCGGGCGGTACCGTCCCGGTAGGGGGAATCGCGAGGACCCCGGCCATTCCCTGACCGGAGGGCTGGCGGAAAGAGAAAGAAAAAAGCAGATAAGGAACCGGGAAATGTATGGCGGCATATGTTTCCCGGTTTTTACATTCCTTAATATTTCTTAAATTCGGTTGAACTGCATTTTGATACGTGCTATTTTAGTAAAAGCGTGTTTGAAAATTGATTCCCGCAATCCGCGTTTCTCATTTTGCGGGAAGGAATTTTCCAACACGCTCTGACAGGTCCGCAGGGGGATGCCCACATGCGGACGCCGGAAATGAGATGAGGTGTTAATTTGAATCTATTGAAACGAGTGCGGGAATACGGAGAGCGGACGCCGGACCGGGTGGCGGTCCGGTGCGGGGAGGCTTTCCTTACATACGGGGAGCTCTGGAACTATTCAGATTCGCTTGCGGCCTGGCTGCTGGAGCGGGAGAGGGGGGAGAAGCACCCGGTGGCCGTCTACGGCCACAAGAACCCCTGGATGCTGGTCTGCTTTCTGGCCTGTGTGAAGTCAGGAAGAGGCTACTGCCCCATAGATATATCCGTGCCGGAGAACCGGGTGGAGATGATCCTGAACGCCCTGCCCTCCGGTCTGGTCCTGACCACAGAGCCCCTGAGCGCCGGCGCCGGAGAAAAGCGCGTGATGACGCTGGAGGAGCTTCAGAAAGCGGCCGGTGTATCGGGAGAGGCAGAAAAAGGATCTGGTGTACCAGGCGAAACAGAAAAAGAGGCGAGTGTACCAGAAGGGCCGCAAAGGGCGGCAGAGGTCCCCGCAAGGCGCCGGCTCCCCGGGGAGGAGGACTGGGTCCGGGGGGACGAGACTTATTATATTATTTTCACCTCCGGCAGCACCGGCACGCCCAAGGGAGTTCAGATCTCCGCGGACTGTCTGAATCATTATCTGGACTGGTCTGTGGCGCTGGGGAGCGACCCGGAGGAGAAGCAGGGGCAGGTGTTCCTGAATCAGGCGCCCTTCTCCTTTGATCTGTCGGTGATGGACCTGTACACCTGCCTGGCCAGCGCAGGCACGCTGTACTGTTTGGAGAAGCGGGTGCAGTCGGATTACCGGCTGCTGATGGAGGCGCTGTCAAGGTCGGAGGCGAAGGTGTGGGTGTCCACACCCTCCTTTGCGGAGGTCTGCCTTTCCGAGAGGAGCTTTTCCCGGGAGCTTTTGCCCCGGCTTGACCTCTTCCTGTTCTGCGGTGAGACGTTGGCCAACCGGACGGTGAAAAAGCTGTGGCAGCGGTTCCCGGGAGCGAAGATTATGAATACCTACGGTCCCACCGAGTCCACGGTGGCCGTGACCGGAGTGCTGGTAACCCCAAAGCTGAACGAGACGGAGAATCCCCTGCCTGTGGGGCGGGCCAAGCCCGGCACCCGCATTGAAATATGGGACCAGGAGGGAAACGCTGTGCCCGACGGGGAGAAGGGTGAGATCATCATCCTGGGAGACACGGTGAGCACCGGATACTACCGGCAGCCGGAGCTGACCCAAAAGGCATTTTTCCAGAACGCGGGCGACAAGACCGGCGGCATAGCCCGCCCCGCCGAAGCCGCGTATGAAAGCGGGTCCCAGCCTGGCCGTGATTCCCGGCGGGACGCGCCGGAGAGCGTCAGGGGGTATCACACCGGGGATAAGGGGTATCTGAGGGACGGGATGCTCTACTACTGCGGCCGCATAGATCTGCAGATCAAGCTCCGCGGCTACCGCGTCGAGCTGGAGGACATTGAGAGCAACCTCAGGCGGCTGCCGGGGGTGGAGCACGCCCTGGTCCTTCCCAATACCAGAAACGGGAAGGTCACCAGCCTCACCGCCTACCTGGTGGAGCAGAGACAGCCGGAGGATCAGAGAGCGGAGACCGGGAGGCTGAAGGAGGAGCTGGCCGCTTTTCTGCCGGACTACATGGTGCCGAAAAAATTTGTCTTCCTGGATCAGATGCCCATGACCAATAATGGAAAGGCGGACAGAAGAAAGCTGGGAGGCAGAGAAGAATGAGCTACTACGAAGGAATTTCTTTTTACCTCTGCCTGATCCTGGCGTTGGCCGGCGCGGCGTTTCTGGGCTGGCGGGAGAAGCCGCTGAAATGGTACGGCTTCGGGGTTTCCCTGATATTTCTTGGGCTGATTTTCGGCGGGAATCTCCGGAGCCTGCTGTATCTGGCGGTCTTTTATCTCTGGTCCGCGGGCACCATTTTGATCTACACCAGGGTCCGGAGAAAAAAGGGCAGAAAATCAGGCGTCTACCACGCCGCGGTATTGATTTCCCTGGTTCCGCTGGCGCTCTGCAAGGTGACGCCCCTGTTCCACCTGAGCCTGTTTGGGTTTGTGGGAATTTCTTATCTGACCTTTCGGGTGGTACAGATCATCATAGAGGTCTATGATGGGGTGATCAAGGAGGTCTCTCTGGCGGAGATCACGGCCTTCCTGGTGTTCTTTCCCAGCTTCAGCTCCGGCCCCATCGACCGCAGCAGAAGATTTCTGGCGGACTGGGACCGGGTGCTGCCCAGGGAGGAATACCTGGACCTGTGCGGCAGGGGCTTCTGGAAGCTGCTGCTGGGAGCTGTGTACAAGATGGTGCTGGCGGCCTTCGCCTGGAAGGCCATGGGCTATCTGGACACGGGGACGGCCTGGTATCACTGGGTGGCCTACGCCTATGCCTACGGCGCCTACCTGTTCTTCGACTTTGCGGGGTATTCCCTGATGGCGGTGGGGTCCTCCTATGTGCTGGGCATTGAGACGCCGGACAATTTTCACATGCCCTTTATCAGCAAGGACATTCGGGAATTCTGGGACCGCTGGCACATTACACTGTCCCACTGGTTCCGGGATTTTATCTTCACCCGGTTTGTGATGTACAGCGCAAAAAAGAAATGGTTCCACAGCCGGATGCAGAGGGCTTGTGTGGGATTTTTCGTGAATATGGGGATCATGGGGGTGTGGCATGGCCTGGATCTCTCCTATATTCTGTACGGTCTGTACCATGGGGCCCTGCTGGCGGGGACGGAGGTTTATCAGAAAAGGTCAGCCTTTTACAAAGAAAATAAAAACAAAAAATGGTATCAGCTTTTATCCTGGTTTATCACCATGCAGCTGGTGATGTTCGGCTTTTTCCTGTTTTCCGGAAAGCTGGCGGAGCTGGTGTGGAGATAAAGCAGGCTGTCCGCGGCGGAGAGCTTGCGGAAGGATCAGAAAGGAGTCAAAAAAATGAGAGAAGAAATTTTGGAGCTGCTGGCGGAGATTTGTGAGGACGAGGTGGTGAAGGAGGATTTGCGGACGGAGCTCTTTGAGTCCGGCCTGCTGGATTCCCTGGGCTTCGCCGAGTTTCTGGTGGAGCTGGAGGATCAGTTTGAGATTGTGATCTCTCCCTCCGAGGTGGAGCGGGAGGATATCAATACGCCGGAGAAGATTTTGGAGCTGGTGGAATCGAGGAGATAGATCGTGGAGCGGATGAGAGCATTTCTGGCGGCGCTGCTGTTGTTTCTGTTGACGGTGGCGGGATGCCATGTTTACAGCAGCAGGCAGGCGGAGGCCAGCAATCCTGCCTTTTCCACCCTGTCCGAGGAGAAGAAGAGCGGGCTGAGGGCGGGACTTACCCTCAATATGAACGAATACAGCTTCCCCGTCTTTGGTTCCTCCGAATTTCAGCACGGTACGGATACTCCCTACCATCCGGCCCAGGTATTTGCGGATACCCAGTTTCATCCCATGCTGATCGGGGCGGGCTACTACCAATCTCTGAGCCATGCCGTGACCCTGGCCTCCATCGAGGGCAGTATGGAGCAGCGCAAAGCGGTGCTGATCCTGTCGCCCCAGTGGTTCCGCAAGACGGGGGTGGTGGATCAGGCCTACGCTTCCCGGTTTTCTGAGACCCATTATGCCGGGATGATGGCCAATGAGAAGCTCAGCGACGAGACGAAGGCCTACATCTCAGAGCGGACCCAGAAGCTGTTGGCGCCGGATGAGACGACCCGGGAGCGGGTGCTCATGTACGATCGGGTGCTGTGGAAGCAGAGCGGGAGTGGGCTGGAGACACTGAGGGAGAAGGTCTGGTCCGCCTTTCTGCGTGAGAAGGAGCTGTTTGAGCTGTCCGTGCTCTGGAAAAAATCCCGGCTGGAGAAAAATGTGGAGCTGCCGGAGACGGAGCGGGAGCCGGACTGGGACGCTTTGCTGGAGCTGGCCGAGGCGGAGGGAGAGCGGGAGAACCAGAATCCATTTTACATGAACGAGAAGAGCTATAAACGGCTGGAGCCCTATCTGCCCGCTAAGAAGGACATCAATAAGGATGCGGTGAAGGGCTACCAGAATTCCCCGGAGTATGACGACCTTCGGTGCTTTCTCACCGTGTGCCGGGAGCTGGAAATTGAGCCGATGCTGGTCGTCCTGCCGGTGAACGGCTACTACTATGATTTTACCGGCTTTCCAAAGGAGGCCCGGGAGGGCTACTACGCGAAGGTGAAGGGAGTGGCGGAGGAGTTCGGCGCCCGGATCGCCGACTTCTCCGACCAGGAATACACAAAATATTTCTTTGAGGACCGGGTACATCTGGGGAAGAAAGGATGGGTGATGGTGAATGAAAGTCTTTATGAGTTTTATAAAGAAAATTGAGGAGAGACCCAGACTGCGGTTTTTCTGCCGCGTGCTGGGCTATTATCTCCTGATGATGATTCTCTTTCTCTATTTCATGACCGCCAATCTTTCCTCTGCGCCGAAGTTTGTGTACACGCAGTTCTAAAATTCACCGTTCCCACCGCCCCGAGGCTCCGCAGGGCAGCACCAGACCGCTCTCGGTGACGGGGAGGCCGATTTCCTGTGAGTCCACATGGCCGCCCAGGGGACGCAGCTCCGCGGCGATCATGTAGGTGAGCACGGCGGGCGCCAGCCCGGTGGTGTAGGAGTTCACCAGGAAAAACAGGGGATCCTCACTGAGCAGCCTGGCGGTAAGCCGGATAAAGGGATGGATGGATTCCTCGATCTTCCAGATCTCCCCCTTGGGCCCCCGGCCGTAGGAGGGAGGGTCCATGATGATGCCGTCGTAGTGATTCCCTCTGCGGATTTCCCGTTCCACAAACTTCATACAATCATCCACCAGCCAGCGGATGGGGGCGTCAGACAGGCCGGAGGCCGCCGCGTTTTCCTTTGCCCAGCCCACCATGCCCTTTGAGGCGTCCACATGGGTGACGGAGGCTCCCGCCGCCGCCGCGGCCAGGGTGGCGCCTCCCGTGTAGGCAAAGAGATTCAGCACCTTCACTGGACGCTTCGCGCGGCGGATTTTTTCCGAGAACCAGTCCCAGTTTACGGCCTGCTCGGGAAAGAGCCCGGTGTGCTTGAAGCTGAAGGGCTTCAGCTGGAAGGTCAGATTCCTGTATTGGATGCTCCACTGCGTCGGCAGGTCGAAAAATTCCCATTCTCCGCCGCCATGCTTGCTCCTGTGATAATGTCCGTTCCGTTTTTTCCAGCCCGGGTGCTTCCTGGGCGTATCCCAAATCACCTGGGGATCCGGCCGCACCAGCAGGTAATCGCCCCAGCGCTCCAGCTTTTCCCCCTCAGATGTATCAATCACTTCATAATCTTTCCATTGATCCGCGATCCACATATATCGTATCCTCCTGATTGGCGGTTCTGTACTATTACGGAGTCAGTATAAGCGATTCCCCGCCCGGAAGCAAGAAAAATCTGTAATGGGCCGGAACGTCTGTGCCCCGGAGGGTTACTGTTCCTCCGGACGCCGCCGTGTCGGGTAGAAAACTTTCCAAAACCGGGCAACGGCTCCGGT
>CAZGRM010000176.1:0-7306 GCA_964528295.1 uncultured Lachnospiraceae bacterium | reverse complement strand
GAAGCGCTTGGCATTGGCCTGTACTGTGCGCTTCGTTATCGGAATGATTTCTCGGCGGGTGTGATAGCGGCTGTCAATCACAGAGGAGACAGCGATTCCACTGGCGCCGTTGCCGGTAATCTCCTTGGCGCGATGTTGGGATATTCTTCCATTGAAGCGAAATGGAAAAGAAATCTGGAGCTTTCCGGTGTGATCCTGGAAATGGCGTCGGATCTCTGTCATGGCTGTCAGATGGACGAATACAGCAGCGATACGGATCCGGACTGGATGAGAAAATATATGGATATGCGCTGGAAGCCGCGAAAGACGGTGCCGGAGACGCGGCTGGAAGCCGTTCTTGGTGATATCACAAAGGTAAATGACATGGAGGCAATTGTGAATGCCGCAAACTCATCGCTTCTTGGAGGAGGCGGCGTTGATGGCGCTATCCATCGCACGGCTGGACCGGAGCTGCTGGCCGAATGCCGTACCCTTTCCGGCTGTGAGACAGGCCATTCCAAGATCACGAAGGCTTACAGGCTGCCGTGTGAGTATGTGATCCATACGGTCGGGCCGGTATGGCGCGGCGGGACACATAAGGAAGCGGAAAAGCTTGCTTCCTGTTATAGGACGGCATTGGAAACAGCAGTGGAGAATGGGATCCGGACGATTGCCTTTCCGTCTATTTCTACCGGAATTTATTCTTATCCAATAGAAGAGGCCGCCAAAGTCGCGGTAAGCGCGGTGAAGGAATTTACAAGGCAGAATCCGGGCAAGATCACAAAAGTGCGCTGGGTCCTTTTTGATCAGAATACATTTGACATCTATAGGAAAGAAATCGAAAGACAGAATGTGAGGAAGCTTGTAAATTCATCGATGGTAATATGAATAAAGGATGTTATTGTGTGTGGCATCATTGGACAGAAAAGCATGAATACCAGAGAAGCTTACTTCCGATAGAAGAAAGACCTTTCTACAAACGAAATTAGGTCCGCGGAAATTGGCCAACCGCAAAAAATGGCGGAATTGTGGGAATTAGGAGAACTCTATTGACAAATCCGCGCCTTCTGAATACAATGAAGATGACCAAAATTTAAAAAATAGTCATTTAGGAGCGGACAGATGTCAGGACATTTTACCGAAGAACAACAGAAGGAAATCAGAGAAAAGCTGTTTCATGCCGGAATCGAGTATCTGAAGACATACGGGGTGCGGAAAATAACAGTGGATAAGCTGGTGGCGGCGGCTGGTATTGCGAAAGGCAGCTTCTATAATTTTTACAAATCCAAAGAAGAGTTTCTCTTTGCTCTGTCAGAGTATGCGGCGGACAAGAGGGATGAGATGCTCAGGCGTAAATTGGGAGGCAGAGAACAGCTGCCTGTGAAGGAGTTTATGGAATTTCTGCGGGAATATCTGCACAGTGATTATGATTTGATGGCGGGTCTGACAATTGATGATTTTCTGTGGGTGAGAGAGCATCTGGCGGACTACCGTCCTTTTGAGCCCACCGCACAGGTGCTGACTGTGAAGGATTGGATAGGAATGATCGAGAATGTCAATGAAAATGCCGATCCGGGTGTCATTGTAAACCTCATCAAGTGCGTTTACGCCATGCGGGAGCACCGGGCCACAATGGTTCAGGAGGCGCTTGATGAAAGTATTGATGTCCAACTTCAGGCTATTGAAGCATATCTGATGAATGGAGGAAACCACCATGAAGTACACTGAATTCGGAGCGGAAAACGAGAAAACACTGATGATATTTCCCGGCGGAGGCGTTTATTGGAATCCGGCCGCAATGCCCTTTATTGAGGTGGCGAGGAAGTATTTTCATCTGATCGTCGCGGCTTATGACGGCTTTAATGGAGAAGAAAAGGATGCGGTGGTTCCCGATGAGGTCATTGAACGTGCCTATGAGCATGAGGGAGACTGCGCGGCGGCATATATCAGGGAGCATTTTGGCGGAAAGCTTGATGTCATGTACGGCTGCTCCTCAGGGGCCTGGATGCTATTGGAAACCTTACACCACAATGGAATCACCGCGGACACGGCGATTGTGGACGGCATGGCTTTGAAGAGCTTTCCGAAATGGTGGGCGGACAATATCAGCAACATCATGGCGGGCATCATTTATAAAAGTGTCACCAATCCCAATTTCGCCGAACGGGTCACCGGGCAGAGGTGGGAGGACCTTGAGAAAAAAATCTGTACATGGGTCACGAAAGACACCTGGAAACGATATTGCAAGGCGGAGTGCGGATATGAAATTAAGTACGAGGCATTTCTTAAGTCGGACATGCATGTTTGGTTTGGAGATAGTGGAAAATATGACCGCTTATTTAAGAAAGTGGCAAAAAAACAGATCCCGGCGGGAGTCAGCTATCAGATGAAGGTGGAAAAAGACTGCGGCCACGGCGGCCTGTTTGCGGAACCGGAAAGAATGGTACGAGCCGTGATCGCGGCAGCAAACCATGAGACCGGATATGTAATTTGAAATCCGGTCAATTACATCGGCTGCGTTCAAAAATGTTGATTAGGAGCGTCTCTTTGGAGACGCTGCGGAGGATCCTTCAGCGGATACAGAGGCTGGAGGAAGGAGTGCAGGGGCAGGCCGTGCGGAGGGATGAGCCGGACGAGGATGCGATGAATCAGGCAGAGAGGGAAATGGTAGAGGCGGCGAATCGACTGAGTCTCCGTTTTTTGCGGAACCCGTCCTCCGGTCAGTGGATCGTGTCCGGACAGGACTGTCATGTCCGGCTGGACTGCCGGGAGGGCTCCGCCTCTGATCTGGATGTGGCAATGACCGGCCTGCTGAATGAAAAGGTGAATAAGCTGTCCCGCAGCCTTCCGGACAACCATTGCCTGCGCCTGCGCCGGGTATTTTCTGACCGGTATGCCAGTCACGGCTGCTGGATCGATTATCTTTATGATTTCAGGGTCCTTCCGATCTATACGGAGGGGGAGCTTTTCCGGTTTTTCGAAACCGATTTTTGCGGGCAGATATTTGAGCCGAGTATTCGGTACATAGAGGAAGATTTCGGCCAGGACCGGTTTGACGCGGATGATGATAAATATGATACGGAGGAGATTTGGCAGGAGAAACCGGTCTGCTATCGGGAGGGCTGTTACGTGGCCGATGTGGTGGACGTCTTTGTAAATGAAAAGAGAGGAGATTCCTTCTACCGATTGGACGGGGTGCTGCCGGCTTCTGTGGTGGGGGAGGAGCCCGTGGAGGGTGAGAACCATTGGCTGGCCGATTGGGGCCATAAAAAAGCCCGGTGCGGGATTGGAGATACCGTAAAATTTAAACTGAAAAAGGTATATGAACGGAAAAACTGGAGACACACCTCCAAGGCCCGGAATATTGATTTTTCGGAGCTGGAGGTGGTGTTTGAGAGGTAGGCCGGATATGGCCTGGCGGAGCGGAAAAGAAAGGCGTGATCTTCTTGCCGGAGCCAGGATTATAGATTGATTCTCAGGTCCATTAGTGATATAGTGGTCTTGTCAGATTGATAATATTTAAACGAGAAAGGAGAGCTACATATGAAGGGTTACGCAATGCTGAGGATCGGTGAATCGGGATGGATCGAGAAGGAGCGCCCCAAGTGCGGGCCGTTGGACGCGATCTGCAGGCCTTTGGCTGTGGCCATCTGCACCTCAGATGTTCACACACTCTGGGAGGGCGCCATCGGTGAGCGCCACAATATGATCCTGGGCCACGAGGGATGCGCGGAGATCGTGGAGGTGGGAGAGCTGGTGAAGGACTTCAAACCGGGGGACCGGGTACTGGTGCCTGCCATCACGCCCGACTGGAACTCTCTGGAGGCCCAGGCCGGATACTCCATGCACTCCGGGGGGATGCTGGCGGGCTGGAAGTTTTCGAATTTTAAGGACGGAGTGTTTTCCGAATTTTTCCATGTGAATGACGCGGACGGCAATCTGGCCCATCTGCCGGAAAGCATCAATACCGTGGACGCCTGCATGCTGTCTGATATGGTACCCACAGGCTTCCACGGGGTGGAGCTGGCGGATGTACAGTTCGGCGATACGGTGCTGGTGATCGGCATCGGACCGGTGGGGCTGATGTCGGTGGCGGGAGCCAATATGCGCGGCGCGGCGAGAATTATCGCGGTGGGCACAAGACCGGTTTGCGTGGAGGCGGCAAAGGGCTACGGGGCAACGGATTTTGTCAGCTACAAGAACGGCCCCATCCACCAGCAGGTGCTGGAGATGACCAAGGGGGCCGGAGTGGATAAGATCGTGATCGCCGGCGGCGGAGTGGAGACCTTCTCCGAGGCGGTGAAGTGCTTAAAGCCCGGCGGAAAGATCGGCAACGTGAATTACCTGGGCTCCGGCGATGTCATCGACCTTCCCCGGGTAGAGTGGGGCGTGGGAATGGGCCACAAGCAGATCAACGGCGGCCTGATGCCGGGGGGACGTCTCCGGATGGAGAAGCTGGGAGCCCTGGTGGCTGCCGGAAAGCTGGATCTTGCCCCGCTGAGCACCCATGTGTTTGAGGGCTGGGAGAATCTGGAGAAGGCGCTGTTCCTGATGCGGGATAAGCCGGCGGATCTGATTAAGCCCGTGGTCAAGGTTGCGGATTAACACATGAAAATACTGTTGATATCGGGGTTTTTGGGCGCAGGGAAAACCACCTTCATCAAGGCCCTGGCCAGACACACCGGGAAGGAATTTGCCATTCTGGAAAATGAGTACGGCGCCGTGGGGATCGACGGCGATCTCCTGACAGGCGGGGCGCTCGGTGAGAAGGAAAATATATGGGAAATGGCGGAGGGCTGTATCTGCTGCTCCAGGAAGGGAGATTTTGCCGCCACCGTGCTGACGATTGCCAACACGGTGGCCCCCGATTACCTGGTGATTGAGCCCACCGGAGTGGCCATGCTGAGCCAGATTGTCCGGAACCTGCAAAAGATCCTGTATGAGAGAATTGAGCTCCTTGGGCCAATCACCATCGTGGACGGGCACAGCTACCACCGGTATATGAGAGAGTACCCGGAGCTTTACCGAAACCAGATCGCCTCCGCCTCCACGGTGATTGTGTCCAAGATGGAGCAGGCCTCCCCGGAGGAGAGGAGGAGGCTGGAGGAGGCGCTGCGGGCGGTCAATCCGAAGGGACAGATTCTGTCCGAGCATTATTCCCGCTTTGACGAGGCCCGGTGGCTCTCCCTGCTGGGCCAGAGCTTTGAGGGGGAGGAGACGGGGGCGGAAGCGGAAGAGCCGGTGGAGCTTCCGGATACCTTTTCTCTCAGGGAGGCCTCGGTGGACTCGCCGGAGCGGCTGTTCTGGCTGCTGGAGGCGCTGGTCCGGGGAAAATTCGGAAATATTTTCCGGGCCAAGGGGCAGCTTTTGGCCGGCGGCCAAAGGCTTCGCTTCGATGTGGCGGACGGCCTCTATTCCGTCACAGGCGGGACCGCGGAGACGGAGGAGAAGGCGGTCTTTATCGGCACCGGGATTGACCGGGGAACCCTGCGGCGCTATCTGGAGGGCGCGCCGGAGAAAATCCCGGTGGGGCCCGGGCTTGCGGACCTGCGAAAGGGCAGGAGAAGGAGGTAGGAGATGAAGGTTTTAATGTTGAACGGAAGCCCCCACGCCAGGGGAAACACAGCCATGGCCCTGGGGGAGATGGAGAAAATTTTTCATTCCCAGGGGATCGAGACGGAGATCATCCAGGTGGGGAACAAGGATATCCGGGGATGTATTGCCTGTTATTCCTGCAAGAAGACGGGGAAATGTGTCTTTTCGGATCTGGTGAACGAGACCGCCGAAAAATTTCAGGTCTGTGACGGCCTGGTGGTGGGGAGTCCCGTTTACTTCGCCTCCGCCAACGCGACGCTGATCGCCTTTCTGGACCGGCTGTTTTACAGCACGAGCTTTGACAAGACCATGAAGGTGGGAGCCAGCGTGGTGGCCGCGAGGCGGGGCGGCTTGTCCTCCACCTTCGACGAGCTGAATAAATATTTCACCATCAGCGGCATGCCCGTCGCCTCCGGCCAATATTGGAACAGCATTCACGGCAGGGAGCCGGGTGAGGCGGCGGAGGATGAGGAGGGCCTGCAGACCATGCGGACGCTGGCCAGGAATATGGCCTTTCTGATGAAGAGCATCGCCCTGGGAAGGGAGCGGTACGGCCTGCCGGAGAAGGAGGAGATACGGCACACGAATTTTATACGGTAAGAAAAGGGAGGCCGGCCATGGCCCGCGTATCGGAAACGCATGCGGATGGCGGCCTCCTTTTTTGGAGCTTATTTCAACGCGTCATAGTCGATTCGCCTGTCCTTGAAGTAGTACTCCCTGTCCCGGTCGTTTACCTCCCTCAGGACGCGGCAGGGATTGCCCACCGCCACCACATTGGAGGGCAGGTCTTTGGTGACGATGCTTCCGGCTCCCACCACCACATTGTCCCCGATGGTGACACCGGGCAGGATGACCACTCCGGCGCCCAGCCAGCAGTTTCGGCCAATGCGCACGGACATATTGTACTGGTAGCCCTGCTCCCGGAGCTCGGGGAGAATCGGGTGGCCCGCTGTGGCGATGGTCACGTTGGGGCCGAACATGGTGTAGTCCCCCACATAGACATGGGTGTCGTCTACCACGGTCAGATTAAAGTTGGCGTAGACCCCCTTCCCGAAATGCAGGTGGGCGCCGCCGAAATTGGAGTGGAGGGGCGGTTCGATGTAGCAGCCCTCTCCGATCTCGGCAAACATTTCCTTCAGCAGGGCCTCCCGCTTTTTCATCTCCGTGGGGCGGGTCCTGTTGTAGTCATAGAGGCGGTCCAGCTTTTTGAGCTGCTCCGCCATGATTTCTTCGTCGCCCGGCAGATACAGCTCGCCGGTGTGCAGTCGCTCCTTCATCCTACTCATGATGCTCCTCCTGGGTAAAAACGTATTTTGCCAGCCGCTCAAAGGCCTCCTTCACCCGGGACAGGGGAAGGGCCAGATTCATGCGGATGGAGTACTCCCCGTGGAAGGGGCGGCCGTCCTGCCAGGCCACGCCCACGTCCCAGCCGGCCCTCAGCACCTGATCCAGCGTCTGCCCCCGGTCATGGCACCAGCCGCCGCAGTCCAGGAACAGCATGTAGGTGCCCTGGGGGCGGCTGAGAGTGACGCCGGGGAAATGCCGCCGGATGAAATCACAGGCAAAGTCCACGTTTCCGGTGATCACCTGGCACAGCTCGTCCACCCATTCGTACCCCTCCGGCTGGTAGGCTCCGATCAGGGCGTACATGGACAGCAGGTTCATGGAATTGTAATGGCTCTTGCCGGACTGGGCCCGCACCCGGTCCCGGAGATAGTCGTTGTAAATAATG
>CAZGRM010000175.1:0-7374 GCA_964528295.1 uncultured Lachnospiraceae bacterium | reverse complement strand
AGACTGGAATTATCCGGTGGATTACCAGCATTTTGAGAAGAAGGAGTGAGGCCGCACAGGCAGTCTGTCCTGACGTGGCCAAAATCCGCATTATAATACAGACAAAGGGCAAAGCCGGAAAAAGTGGCTTTGCCCTTCGGTAACTAAAGGCATATCTTATATCAGTTATCAGTTTTTTGACTTTACGCGGACTTTAAAACAGCCTCTATCAGTTTTTTGACTTTACACAGACTTTGAAACAGGCTCTATCAGTTTTTTGACTTTACATAAAACTTGAAAGAAATTCTCCCGGATTTAGTAAGCGCCGCCGGCCAGTCTTTTGAGAACACCGTAGAACCACCCGCTGTTTGCTATATTCGAAGCGCGGTAATCATACACATTCCCCGCATAAAGCTTTTTCCATCCCGTTTTTCCGCCTTTTGCGAACTGCACATACACGTTTTCGCCGCTCATCTTAATCTTTTTCAGGGTGACAACAGCTCCCCGCTTTGCGGTAAAGGATACTTTGTTCATGGCCGTCGTCTTATAAAACTTCTGGGTATTTGCCACCACAAACTGGTTCTTCTTGAAATATTTTGTATAACCATCTCCGTTATTGTATGTCAGCATACTTTTTACCGATGCCGTATCGGAGCCGCGCTTCCATTTACCGCCCTTCCAGTTATACGTGTACCGCCAGCTGATACGTCCGATCTCCGACGGCTGAAGATGATACTCTAACGTCAGCTTTTTGCCGCTGACGTTCACCACATCACCGCAAGCCGTCCGGTAATTTGCCGCGACATTCATCACCCGGACGAATTTTTTCGTTCCCTTATTGTACTTGTAAATGCCGTTGATCGGACGTTCCCCACTGTCCGCATGTAAATAGATCTGCAGCATGGGGCCTACGCCGGAAATCTTAAAGTAATTCACACTTACGCCATAACTATAGGAACCCTTCAGCGTCAGCGCTTTTTTTCCATTTACATAAAACATAACCTTTTCGAGAAAATAACCGTATTGGTCTTTTGTCATCTTCACAGAAACAGTGTCTGTTTTCCCGTTGCCAGTTACATCCTTTTTGAATGTGAAATTTTTAGATTGATAAACGCCTACCTTACTTATCCCGGCAGCCCTGACCGAAACCGGCAGTATAAGTACCATAATAAAGGACAACATCAACAATCCCATCTGCTTTTTCATCTGTCTCACCGCAATTCTCCTTCCCTTTACAAAGCCATTCCTATTTACGGGTACGTTTTCCGTATCCGCAGTCTATGAGCATTCATTTTAGCCTTCTTCCACAGCCGCGCTAATATTTCACCGTTTTTGTTTTTCCCGTGTAAGTACAGTATTTTGCGCTTGTTTTGCCAAACTTTATAATATATCTGGCCTTCAGGGATTTCATTAACAATTTTTGCCCGCTTCCATTTAAATTACATCGCTTAATCCGCAGCACATGCTTTCCGTAACTGTAATCACATTTCACATACTCCGAATAATACAGTTTTCCGGATACCACGGAATAATTCGCCACACACTTGCTGATTCTTGTAATCTTTCCGGTCTTTGCGTTATACACCCGCAGGGGCCGATTTCCGGATAACGCGCCGCCGTAGGGAAGCAGATAAAAGTATTGCCCCTGCTGGTCAGCCTCCGTCACATTTGCCGCAATTTTGCTTTTTTTCTTCGTTTTTACATGGTATGTACGCAAGGTTCCCGGATCAATCTCCGTAATATAGTACAGCTTATTTCCATAAAAACCGGACAGCCCCAGACTGCCTCCCTTGTAACTGAACAGCTTTTTCTTTCCGGTGCCGTTTATATTGGTGCGATAAACGGAATAAGTATATGGATAACTGCCGGAAGAAATGTAGAAATATACTACTTTCCCATCAGTCACCACCTCATACCCCACCCGGCTTGCGGCCGCAATCGTGTACGTCTTGCCACTCTTGGCGGCGGTCAGCTTGCCGCTTTCTGTCAAAAACGTATACCCAGCGGCTGTGCGGTCAGCCTTGTCCCAGGTCTTTGATGTGTAAATATGCTTATAAGAAGCAGCCTGAGCCGTATTCGGGACAGAAAAGCCAAGCACTGCACACAAAAAAAACAGGAACATTCCAACTTTAAATTTTCCTTTCATAAAAAACTCCCTCCATTTTTCTCCTTTTTTTCATTATGCTATTTTTAACTTTTTATGTCAATACAGCGCATTGTATTTTATTGGTATTTGCGTCTAGTATCAATGATTTCAGCCAATATACAGCCACCGGACGGGAGGGGACTTTCCAAAACAATGGAGGTTTCACCCATCGCAAAGCGATTTTAAATGGTGGAACCGGCCTGCCAGGTCCGCGAAGCGGGCGTGGCCTTAATCGTCCGTTGCCTGGTTTTGGAAAGTTTTCTACCCGACACGGCGGCGTCCGGCTGGACTGTAACGATTTTCCGCAGAGGGAAATGCAGGGAGATTTTTCGCAAAATTTTCACAGTGTTTTCACGTACATTTCAGGAAGGATGACTATAATTTTTTTATTTCTTCGGGGCAGTGTGCCAGCATGGGCCTTTTTTACGCTGCTGTGAAAAATTTAGACTATGGAGAGATGGGAGAATGGCGCAATGAGAAAATGTAGAGTGAGAGGATACAGTATCTGTACAGCGGCGGCCTGTGTTTTGTCCCAGAGTCCGCTTTCCCAGCCGGTGCGGGTATTTGCGGAGGAGCTTAGCTTTGAGGGAACTACTCAGATTGATACGGTGAGCAGTTATCTGGACGTAGATACCTTTGCGGTGGAGCTGACCGTGGAGGAGGTGTACGCGGAGTCAGGAAACGCAATCTCAGTGGGGGATCCGATTTTAAAGCTGACGGATGAGAGCTATGAGGAAGCGCTGGCTTACTATGAGGCGGCGATGATACGGGCGGATAATGAATTAACGAATACACAGATGGAGTATGATCAGGGCATTCTGGAAGCAAAAGCGGACTATGAGACGGTGATCATGAGCGCGGAGCAGGCGGATTTTGTACTGGAGTATCAGCAGGCGGAGCTGGAAACCACCCTTGCGGAGCATGAGGAGATTTTAGAGGAGCTGGAGGAAAGGATCGCGGAGCTGGAGGCGGGAATTGCCGCCGGAAGCTATGACAGTTCAAGCAGTTCGGGGAGCGGCGGCGGTTCAGGCTCAGGCGGGGCATCCGGCGGAAAGAGAGGAGAAACGGAGGCGGAGTCCGAGTTCGGAATGGGGGACGAAAAGCAGACGGAGTCGGAAGGAAAGCGGACGGAGGAGACAGAAACGAATGCTTCTGAGCAGGAGGGAACCGATGCCCCAGAGGCGGCAGAAACGAGTGGTTCGGGAGAGACAGAGTCCAGCGGCTCGGAGGCGGCAGAAACGGATGCTCCGAAACAGACAGAGGCCAGCGGCTCGGAGGGGATAGAAACGGATGCTCCGAAACAGACAGAGTCCAGCGGCTCGGAGGCGGCAGAAACGGATGCTTCCGAAGAGACAGAAACTGACGGCTCGGGGGAGACGGCCGGAGAAAACGGGAATTCATATGCGGCCCAGGTGGAAAGTCTAAAGCTTTTGATAGAGGAGGAGACCGCACAGTATGATGCCGCCATGGCGGTGCTGGCGGAGCGGCTGGAGCAGTATTTGACAGAAGCAGCGGAGGAAGGCGGCGAAGAATCAGGCGCCGGAGCGGAAGTCTCCGTTTCGGCTGATGAAATCAGCGCATTGGCGGAACAGCTTCAGACCTCCATCGACGGAGACGATAATGTTCGTGTGAACCTGAAAAATGTACAGGAAAATTTGGAAACTGTGCCGGAGAGCGTCATGGAGGTAGTCAAATTGGCGTATCCCGATTATGAGAAGTATATTGAGCTGCTTCAAAGCTGTGTGGACCAGATTGATGAAGACATTTCCGTACAAGAGGCGGTGAAAAGTGTAATTGCCCAGTGGGAGACCCAGAATTCCCAGGAAAGCGATGGTCAAGAAAGTGGGGAGGAAGGTCAGGAGGAAGCCGTCAGCGAGCTGCGGTCCCTTTTGATGGAGCTGAGTCAGATCGGGCAGGAGCGAAATGAATTATATATGAGGCTGATTGCGGTAGAGGAGGAAAAAATCTCTGATTTGGAGAAAGAATTGAAGGTCAGCGGAGCGGAAAACGGGAATCAGTCGGGCAGTGAAAATCAAGAGGGAAGCGGCAGCCAATCGGGCAGCGAAAATCAAGAAGGAAACGGCAGCCAGTCGGGCAACGAAAATCAAGAAGGAAGCGGTAGCCAGTCGGGCGATGAAAGTCAAGAAGGGAGCGGCGCTCAGTCAGGCGGTGAAGGTCAAGAGGAGAGCGGCGCTCAGTCGGGCGGTGAAGGTCAGGGAGGAGATGGAAGCGTTGGAAATGAGACCCTGCCTGGCAGTGAGAGTGAGACGCAGTCCGGTGATGGGACACGGGATGAAGGCGAGACCCAGGCCAATGATGAAAATCAACGCGGCGGGCTAAACAGTGAAAGCGGTGCGGAGGATGGTTCCGGGCAGTCGGCCCAGGAGGAGCGGTCAGGCGACGCCGCCGGATCAAGAACAGGCAGCGACTCCAAGTCCTCTTCCTTCGGCGATACACAGGCAGCAGGAGCTTCAGGCGGGGCGTCGGGAGGCGGTACAGTCTCCGGCGGTCTATCTTCCGGCGGCGTATCCTCCTCCGGGGACGCTCAGATGAGCGTCAATCAGACTTTGACAGAGGCGGACATCAGTCTGTTTGGCGGCAGATACGATCTGACTCAGGTGGAAAATTTGATCGCGAGGGAGCCCTCTGACAGTGACAGCGCCCAGGAGCTGGCGGACCAGCTGGAGGAATCCAAATATACAGTGGAGACCCAGTATGCGGAGCTGGTTCGGGATAAAACCATTACGGAGCTGCAAATCCAGTATACCAGGGACATTGCGGTCATCCAGGGGAAATTGGCGGAAATCACTTACCGGCAGGAGCTGGAGGAGTGGGAAGAGACGCTGGCAGAGGCCAAAAGCGCAAAGGCAGAGCTGGAGGAGCAGAAAGCGGTGTTGGATTCTATGACAGACGGCATGATTTTGGCTGACAAGGCAGGCACCGTGGCTTCACTGGAATATGAGGAGGGGGATGTGCTGAGCAGCAGGATCCCCATAATCAGCTATTACAATAGGGACGTGGTGACCATCGCCCTGGAGGTGGCTCAGGAGGATATTGCCCGGATCAGCGTGGGAGATACGGTGGAGGTGACTTTGGCCGGCAGAATGATTTTGGAGGGAACGATCAGCCAGAAGAAGGTGGAGCCGGAGAGCGGTACCTCCAGGACAACGGTGAATTATGAGGCTACGGTTTCATTGGATAATTCAGATGGATTTTTAAGCGCGGGTACGGCGGCGGTCGTGACAATTACCACAGCAGAGGGGATGGAGGAAGAAGATGAGTAGAAAAGGCAGAGGGAAACGCCCGGTGAAGATCCTGGTGATTCTGGCATTTGCCGCCTGTGTGGGCGGCGCGGGCTGGGGCATATATAAGAGAGCGGCGGACAGCGGCGGAAGCGCTTTGTCCGCCTATAAGGAGGAGACGGTAAGACGGGGGTCTGTGGAAACAGGAATCAATGAGAGCGGAACGGTGGAGTTCGGCACGACGGAGCAGGTATTTTCCGTGGCGGAGGTGTCCTCGTCATCAGACAGCTCTTCCGGTTCAGATTCCACCGGAAGCCAAAGCGGAGGAGGGAATGCTCAGGGAGGGATGGGCGGACAGAGTATGCAGTCTGCCGCATCAGGGACCAGCGGTATGAGCTCCACCTCGGGAAGCGGCTCGGAGGATGCCACCGCCCTTACGGTGGAGGAGGTGTACGCGGCCGCCGGACAGGTGGTGGAGGAAGGAGATAAGCTTCTGAAAATCACGGAAGAAAGTATTGAGGATTACAGAGAACAGCTGGAGGCGGCGGTCGCGGAGGCGGAGCTTCTGGTGGTTCAGGAGGAAATCAATGTGGAGAGCAAGCGGGCGGAGGCCGACTACAATTACGCCATGTATATCGCAAAGGGCGAGACAGCGGAGGCGACATATCAGGCCACCATCACCAGTCTGGAGAAAGCGGTATCGGATATTGAGGAGGAAATCGAGGACGAGGATGATGAGGACGAACTGGAGGAGCTGGAGGCGGAGCTTCAGATCGCAAAGAATAATCTGGCTACCCAGTCTATCGAGGCAAAGCAGGTCTACGAAACCGCTATGAACAATTACAAATATGCGGATCAGCTTTATGAGATCGACACCAATGGTCTGGAGGATGATCTGAACGACGCGAAGGAAGAGCTGGAGGAGGCTCAGGCGAATCTGGAGGAATTTGAAAGTCAGATCGGGGACGGAATCGTTTACGCGGAGGCCTCCGGGACAGTGACAGAGATCGCCTACAGCGCAGGGGATTCCATTGTAAATGACGAGACCATTGTCACTTATGTGGACGGGGACAGTGTGACCATGACCGTATCCGTTTCCCAGGATGATATTTCCCAGATCTCCATCGGGGACGAGGTGACGGTGAATCTGACCGCATACAAGGATGAAACCTTTCCGGCGGAAGTGTCCGGCATCGCCACCTCCGCTACAGCGGGCTCATCTACGGTGAATTACAGTGTGACAGTGCGGTTTACCGGGGACGTTGCCAGGATATATTCCGGGATGACGGGGGAGGCGACGTTTGCCGGAAAGACAGTGACAGATGTTCTTTACATTTCCAATAAGGCGGTGAACCTGGATGGGACCAGAAGCTGGGTAAAGGTGCTGGGAGAGGACGGGGAGCTGGAGGAAGTGACGATTCAGACCGGTTTTTCCAACGGAAGTGTGGTGGAGGTCCTTTCAGGCCTGGAGGAGGGACAGACGGTGGTGATAGAAAGTCAGGTGGGGCAATGAGGATTACGGAGCTTTTGAGGCTGGTCTGGCTGAATATTAATCAGAATAAATTCAAGTCCGTCATGACTTCCATCGGAATCGTGGTGGGGGCCGCCACGATTGTGCTGGTGATGGGCATTGGCCGGGGCGGGCAGATGGATGTGGCGGAGCAGTTTGCGGAGCTGAACGCGGGGGCCATCGATATCAGTTATGAATACGCCGGAGAGGAGGACAGCCAGAGCGGCGGTTTTTCTCTGGGCGGTATCGGGGAGTTTTTCGGAAATATGTTTGGAGGCGGTCTCAGCATGAGAGGCGGAGGACCGGACGGGAACAGCGCCGGCATGGGCGGCGGCAACGCGGAGGGCGGCTTCGGCATGGGCGGCGGCAATGCGGAGGGCGGCTTCGGCATGGGCGGCGGCAATGCGGAGGGTGGCTTCGGCATGGGAGGAGAAAATGCGGGTGCGGGTGGCCCTGGCATGGGCAGAGACGGCAATGCGGAGGGCGGCGGTTCTGAT
>CAZGRM010000174.1:0-7417 GCA_964528295.1 uncultured Lachnospiraceae bacterium | reverse complement strand
CATGAAGGAGGCGGTGGAGCTGGCCTGCTATCTGAGGGAGCTTGGCTATATGCCGGAGCAGGTGCAGGATTTTTACCCAACGCCCTCCACGGTATCCACCTGTATGTATTATACGGGGCTGGATCCCAGGACCATGGAGGAGGTCTACGTGGAGAAGAATCCCCACAGAAAGGCATTGCAGCGGGCGCTGATTCAGTACCGGAATCCGAAAAATTATGATCAGGTGGCGGAGGCGCTGCGGCTGGCCGGCCGGGAGGATCTGATCGGCTTCGGCCCGGAATGTCTGATCCGCCCCAGACAGCGAAGGAGCGAAAAGAGCGCCGGGGACACTTACGGAAAAAGCGGTCAGAGAAAGGACGCCGCGGGAAAGAAGAAAAGGACCATTCGGAATGTTCATAAGAAAAAATAGCAGTCAGTACAGTAAAGGATGAGGATGGATGAAGAAAGTAAAAAAGGGCAACTTCGGTTATATCAGCTACGAGAGGAAAAAGCGGTTTCTCGTCACCTTTGTGATGTTTTTGATCCCCCTGGTGATCTACGTCACCGGGTACATCCAGACGAAGACGAGGCTGAATTTGTTTACCTTTGTGGCGATCCTGGGCTGTCTTCCGGCCTGTAAGTCCATGATCGGGCTGATCATGGTGATTGTCAATAAGCCCGTAAAGCCGGAAATCTACGAGGCCGCAAGGAAAGCGTCGGGGAGCCTGGTGGCGGGGTACGATCTGGTGTTTACGGCCTATGAGCATTCTACGCCGGTGAACGCCCTGGTGGTCTGCGGAGACCAGGTGGTCTGCTACACGCCGGATGAGAAGACCGATATCGCTTATCTGGAGAAGCATATCAGCAGAATTCTGACCGGAAACGGGTTTCCCTCCGTCCAGGTGAAGGTGATGAAGGATTTTTCCAAGTATTTGCAGCGGGTGGGACAGATTGATAAGAGGCAGGACCATTACAGGGAGGGCATCGAGTATACGCCGGATGAGCGGTACCCGGAGCTGTCCAGGGATGAGCTGATTTTCCATACCCTGCTGGCGATCTGCCTGTGACCAGGGCGGGGTCCTGGAGATTACAATAGGAGGGCGGAGACGCCTCTGAGATTTTGGCGATAGAAGCGAGGGCGGTATGAGGCAGATTGTGGTGACCGCGCGGGACGCGGGGCAGCGGGCGGATAAGCTGCTGGGAAAATATTTGGATGAGGCGCCAAAGAGCTTTCTGTATAAGATGATGCGGAAAAAAAATATTACGCTGAACGGAAAAAAGATGCAGGGGAATGAGGTGCTGAGGGAGGGCGACGAGCTGAAGCTGTTCCTTGCGGAGGAGACCGTGGAGAGGTTTCAAAAGGACAGGGGCGGCCTGCCGCCTCAGGCCGGGACTCATCTCGATATCATTTATGAGGATGAGCATATTCTGCTGCTGAATAAGCCGGCGGGAATGCTTTCTCAGAAGGCGGGGCCCAAGGATGTGTCGGCGGTGGAATATCTGATTTCTTATCTGCTGGAGTCCGGCAGCCTGACGGAGGAGGAGCTGGAGCGGTTCCGCCCCTCTGTCTGCAATCGGCTGGACCGGAACACCAGCGGCATCCTGGTGGCCGGAAAGAGCCTGGCGGGGCTCCAGACCATGAGCCTTCTGCTGCGGGACCGCTCCATGCACAAGTATTACCGCTGCGTGGTGAAGGGACGGCTGGAGGGGACGAAGCGGCTCAAGGGTTATCTGGTGAAGGACCCGCGTTCCAACCGAGTGACCATCACGGCGAAGCCGGGGGACGGGGGAGCTGAAAGAAAGTCCCGGAATATTGGAAATACGGATCCTCCGGCGTCAGAGATTGGGAAGCCGGTTGAGACGGAGTACCGAAGCGTTTGCTGTGCCAATGGCCTGACCCTTTTAGAGGTGCTGCTGGTGACCGGGCGCAGCCACCAGATCCGGGCCCATCTGGCCTCCATCGGCCACCCCATCCTCGGGGACCCAAAGTATGGGGATGAAAAAGTAAATCGGGCATATCAGAAATCCCACCATATCCAGGGCCAGCTTCTTCACGCCTGGAAGCTGGAATTTCCCCGGGTGGAGGGCCCTCTTTCCTATCTTTCCGGGCGGACCTTCTATGCGGATATGCCGGAAATTTACGAAACAGTTTTAAGAAAGGAACGGCGAGACAGAGATGGCCACATGGAATACGAGGGGGTTGAGGGGATCTACCCTGGAGGAGCTGGTGAACCGGACCAACGAGCTTTACCGGGAAAAAAAGCTGGCGCTGATCCAGAAGGTGCCCACCCCCATCACCCCCATAAAAATTGATAAGGAGCACCGGCACATCACGCTGGCCTATTTTGAGCAGAAAAGTACCGTGGACTACATCGGCGTGGTGCAGGGGATCCCGGTTTGTTTTGACGCGAAGGAATGCACGTCAGATACCTTTGCCCTTCAAAATATCCACCCTCACCAGGTGGAGTTCATGACCCATTTTGAGGAGCAGGGCGGGGTCACCTTCCTGATTCTATTTTTCAGCATGAGAAATGAGCTGTTCTACCTGCCCTACCGGGATATGATGAAATTCTGGAATCGGGGCAGGGAGGGGGGACGAAAGAGCTTCCGCTATGAGGAGCTGGACCAAAATTATTATCTGGAGCCGAAAAACGGCTTTCTGGTGCCCTATCTGGAGGGGCTCCAGCTGGACCTGGAATTCAGGGATTGACAATTGTGTGAGAATCGCGTATAATTTGCTGAGTTTCATTATGATAACATGTTAGCACGTTACCATGGTAAAGTAAAGACCGGTTCCAGGGGCATGAGCTTTGGAAGCGGGGAGAAAAAGAACCAAGAGAGGGCAGTAGAATGCAGAAAATTTTACATACACCGGAGGGCGTCCGGGATATTTATAACAAGGAGTGTGAGCAAAAGCTGGCGCTGGGGCGTCGGCTCCATGATACGATCCGCTCCTACGGTTATCACGATATCGAGACGCCCAGCTTTGAGTTTTTTGACGTGTTTGGCAAGGAGGTGGGGACCATCCCCTCCCGGGAGCTTTACAAGTTCTTTGACCGGGAGGGAAATACGCTGGTGCTTCGGCCGGATTTTACGCCCCCCATCGCCCGGGCGGCCTCCAAGTATTTCCTGAATGAAAATATGGAGATCCGCCTGACCTATCTGGGGCAGGCCTTCGTGAACAGCTCCAGCTACCAGGGGAGGCTGAAGGAGACCACCCAGATCGGCGGAGAGCTGATCGGGGACGACAGCGCGGACGCGGACGCGGAGATCATCGCGCTGGTGGCGCAGACTCTGCTGGCCTCCGGGCTGAAGGAGTTCCAGATCAGTCTGGGACATGTGGGCTTCTTCCGGGCGCTGGCGGAGGAGGCGGGCTTTGACGAGCAGCTCACCGCCGAGATCAAGGCGCTGATCACCAATAAAAACAGCTTCGGCGTGGCAAAGCTGCTGGACGGGCAGAGGATCCGGGAACCGCTGAAAAACGCCTTCGCCTCCCTGACGGGGCTCTTCGGGACGGAGGAGGTGCTGAGCAGGGCGGAGGAGCTGACGGAGAATCCCAAGGCCCGGGCCGCGGTAGGGCGGCTGCGGGAGATCTGGAGAATTCTGAAAATTTACGGCGTGGAGCAGTATGTCTCCTTTGATCTGGGTATGCTGAGCCGCTATATGTATTATACGGGCATCCTGTTTCGGGGCTACACCTTCGGTACCGGGGACGCCGTCATCAAGGGGGGCCGGTACGATAACCTTCTGGCCCATTTCGGCAAGGAGGCCCCGGCTGTGGGATTTGTGGCTGTGATCGACCAGCTCATGAACGCGCTGGCCCGGCAGAAGATTGCCCAGCCCCTTCCCTCCAACCACTGTATGATCATTTACAGTCAGGAGAAGCAGGAGGAGGCCATCCGCAAGGCCTCGGAGCTGAGAGGCCGGGGGATCGATGTGGAGCTGGTGCGGGTGACAGAGCGCCGGACCAGGGAGGACTGCCGGAACTACGCGAAGGCGTCGGACTGTGTGCTGGTGGTGGAGCTTTGAGAGGAGCGAAAAAGGATGGAGACAGAGATGAGATATCTGACGTTCGCCCTGACCAAGGGGCGGCTGGCGAATAAAACCCTGGAGCTGCTGGAGCAGGTGGGCATCACCTGTCAGGAGATGAAGGATCCGGCCTCCAGGAAGCTGTTGTTTGTAAATGAGGAGCTGAAATTAAAATTTTTCCTCTCCAAGGGCCCGGATGTGCCCACCTATGTGGAGTACGGCGCCGCGGATATCGGGGTGGTGGGGAAGGACACCATCCTGGAGGAGGGCAGAAAACTTTACGAGGTGCTGGATCTGGGCTTTGGGAAGTGCAGGATGTGCGTCTGCGGGCCGGAGTCGGCCGGAGGCCTTCTAAAGAGTCAGGAGCAGATCCGGGTGGCCACCAAGTATCCTAATATCGCGAAGGACTATTTTTATAATCAGAAGAACCAGACTGTGGAGATCATCAAGCTGAACGGTTCCATCGAGCTGGCGCCCATCGTGGGGCTGGCGGAGGTGATCGTGGACATCGTGGAGACGGGCTCCACCTTGAAGGAAAACGGGCTGGTGGTGCTGGAGGAGGTTTGCCCGCTGTCGGCCCGGGTGGTGGTGAACCCGGTGAGTATGCGGATGGAGAACGAGCGGATCACGAAGCTTCTGAGGGATTTAAACGACGTGATCAGCAAAAAGGCCGGATGAGAAAGTGTGGAGGAGTGACTAGGATGCAGATTGTGAAATTGACGCGGGAGACGAAGGAAGATATTCTGGCAAAGCTTTTGAAGCGGAGTCCCGATCATTACGGAGAATTTGAAAAGACGGTGCGGGAGATTGTCCAGGATGTGAAGGTCCGGGGAGACGAGGCGCTCTTCGGGTATACGAAGAAGTTCGATCAGGTGGAGATCTCGGCGGAGAATATCCGGGTGACAGAGGAGGAGATCCGGGAGGCCTATGAGACGGTGGACTCGTCCCTTCTGGATGTGATTCGCAAGTCCCTGGTAAATATCAGAAGCTATCACGAGAAGCAGAAGAAATACAGCTGGTTTGACAGCTCAGAGCAGGGGATCATCCTGGGGCAAAAGGTGACGCCGCTTCAGACGGTGGGCGTCTATGTGCCGGGGGGAAAAGCGGTCTACCCCTCCTCGGTGCTCATGAATGTGGTTCCCGCAAAGGTGGCCGGGGTGGAGCGGATCGTGATGACCACGCCGCCGGGAAGAGACGGGAAGGTGCCGGCCTCCACGCTGGTGGCGGCCCATGAGGCGGGAACGGATGAGATTTATAAGGTGGGAGGCGCCCAGGCCATCGCGGCGCTGGCCTTTGGCACGGAGAGCGTCCCAAGGGCGGATAAGATCACGGGACCGGGAAATATTTTTGTGGCGCTGGCGAAAAAGGCGGTGTACGGTCACGTGAGCATTGATTCTGTGGCGGGCCCCAGCGAGATCCTGGTGCTGGCGGATGAGACGGCCAATCCCCGGTATGTGGCGGCGGATCTTCTGTCCCAGGCGGAGCATGACGAGATGGCGTCGGCGATCCTGGTGACCACCAGCGGGGAGCTGGCGGAGCAGGTGCTAAGGGAGATCGAAGGATTTCTGAAGGAGCTTTCCAGGGCGGAGATTATCAGAAAGTCCCTGGAGCAGTACGGATTTGTGCTGCTGGCCAATTCCATGGAGGAGGCCATCGATGTGGTGAACGAGATCGCCTCCGAGCATCTGGAGATCGTGACGAGGAACGCCTTTGAGGTGATGACGAAGGTGAGGAACGCGGGGGCGATCTTCATCGGGGAGTACAGCAGCGAGCCTCTGGGGGATTACTTTGCGGGGCCGAACCATGTACTGCCCACCAACGGGACGGCGAAGTTTTTCTCAGCCCTGTCGGTGGATGATTTTATCAAGAAATCCAGTATCGTATACTACTCCAGGGAGGCCCTGAGGCCGATTCACCGGGATATTATCACCTTTGCGGAGGCGGAGAAGCTGACGGCCCACGCAAATTCGATCCGGGTGCGGTTTGAGGAAAAGGAGTAAATTCAGTTTGGAATCATAGGACGGAGGAAGCTATGGAGCATCGGACAGCGGAGATAGAAAGAAACACGAAGGAGACCCAGATCAGGATATGGATCAATCTGGACGGCACGGGGAAGGCCGAGATCAGCACGGGGATCGGATTTTTTGACCATATGCTGAACGGCTTTGCCCGCCATGGATTGTTTGATCTTAAAGTGTCGGTGGCCGGGGATCTGGAGGTGGACTGCCATCATACCATCGAGGATACGGGGATTGTGCTGGGACAGGCCATCCGAAGGGCCGCGGGAGATAAAGCGGGGATCCGCCGCTACGGCAGCAAAATTCTTCCCATGGATGAGGTGCTGGTGCTCTGCGCCGTGGACCTGGGAGGGCGGCCCTACTACGTCTCAGACGCGGTGTTCACCGCGGACCGGATCGGGGCCATGGATACGGAGATGGTGCGGGAGTTTTTCTATGCGGTATCCTACTCCGCGGCCATGAACCTGCACTTTAAAATGCTGAGCCCCGGAAACAATCATCACATGGCGGAGGGCATGTTCAAGGCCTTTGCCAAGGCGCTGGACGAGGCGGTGAGCCGGGATGAGCGGATCACGGATGTCCTGTCCACCAAGGGAGCCCTGTAAAGGGCATTGGCAGAAAGCGGATATTTGGTTCCAGATGTTTTTGTCGAAAAAGAGGAGTTTTGATACATGAGAGAGAAGGAACTGGTAGTACCAATTTACCTGAAAAACAAGAGGGCCGCAAAGAGCCTGGAGGACCGGAGTGTTTTCCTGGACCGGAGTCCTTCGGAGCTGGCGGTGAGCTACAGCAACAGGGGGGCCGACGCCCTTCTGGTCTTTGATCTGTCGGAGGGGGACCGGGAGCACGAAGATGCCATCGGACAGATCAAGGAGATCGCCCGGGCGGTGGACATCCCCGTCTACGGCGGCGGCAATATCCGCCGGATGGAGGATGTGAAAAAGCTGATCTACGCCGGATGCCAGAAGGTGTTTCTGAATTACGGAAAAGAGGGAAATGTGGAGCTGACCCAGGAGGTGTCTTCCCGGTTTGGGATGGAAAAGATTCTGGCCTGTGTCAAGACGGAGGAGGAGCTTCAGGAGGCCTGCCGCCATGAGACGGTGCTGGGGGGCATCCTGTCCCTGGCCGGTCCGGCGTTTGGGGAGAGGGCGGCCGAAATTGCCAGGGACTGCGGCCGGGAGAACGGGAGAGCCAGTGAGCTGACTCTGCTGGCCCTGGTATCCGAGAGCGGCAGTGAGCTGGAGGCGGCATGCCGGAGCGCGCTGGCCTGTGATAATGTGGAAGGCGTATGCTGTCCGGAGTTTATGGATCCGGAGTTCGATCATATGGCGCTGAAGCATGAGCTGAAGGCTGCCGGCATTTGGGTAAACACCTTTGAATCCTCCGTATCC
>CAZGRM010000173.1:0-7455 GCA_964528295.1 uncultured Lachnospiraceae bacterium | reverse complement strand
ATATTACCACCGGAAAGGAGCTGCCGGGAGCGAAGCTGACCGTGACGGATAGTGAAGGAGCCGTGGTGGAGGAGTGGATCTCTGCGGAAGAGCCCCATATGCTGAATCTGCCGGTGGGAATTTATACCTTAACGGAAATAACAGCGCCGGAGAGATACGCAACGGCGGAAAGTATCACTTTTGAGGTGAAGGATACGGCGGAGCTTCAAAAGGTGGAAATGAAAGATGCGCCAATTCAGGTATCTATATCGAAACAGGATATTACCACCGGAAAAGAGCTGCCGGGAGCGAAGCTGACCGTGACGGATAGTGAGGGAGCTGTGGTGGAGGAGTGGATCTCCGAGGAGGAACCCCATATGCTGAATTTGCCGGTGGGAATCTATACGCTGACGGAAACAGTGGCGCCGGAGAGATACGCAACGGCGGAAAGTATTACTTTTGAGGTAAAGGACACAGTGGAGCTTCAAAAGGTGGAAATGAAAGATGCCCCAATCCAGGTATCCATATCGAAGCAGGATATTACCACCGGAAAGGAGCTGCCGGGAGCGAAGCTGACCGTGACGGATAGTGAGGGAGCTGTGGTGGAGGAGTGGATCTCCGAAGAAGAGCCCCATATGCTGAATCTGCCAGTGGGAATTTACACTTTAACGGAAACAGCGGCGCCGGAGAGATACGCAACGGCGGAAAGCATCACTTTTGAAGTGAAGGACACGGCGGAGCTTCAAAAGGTGGAAATGCGGGATGCGCCAATCCAGGTATCCATATCGAAACAGGATATCACCACCAAGAAAGAGCTGCCGGGGGCGAATCTGATTATTAAGGATGATAAGGGGAAAATAGTGGAGGAGTGGACTTCCACGGAGGAAGCGCATTTGGTCAGCCTTCCTGTCGGAAATTATACTCTGACGGAGATCACAGCTCCGAAGGGATATGAGACTGCGGAGTCGGTCAAGTTTGAGGTGTCGGACAGTGGAGAAGTGCAGTGCGTGACTATGTATGACGCTCCCAAAAAGAAAAAAACGAAGGAGACGAAGTCTCCCAAAAGCTCTTCCTCAAAAACAACACCGGTAAAAACCGGTGACGAGTTCCGATATTTGCCCGCCATTGTACTGATCCTCCTCGGAAGCGCCATACTTCTCCGAGTCAGTGTGAGAAAGATACGGGATAAACGGAGGCGGTGACCGGCCTTTTGATGTGCCACCTGCTTGCGGGCAGTTGAGACAACTTTAGAGTTGTGTGAAAGATCCTTATGTTTGCCCTTGTTTTTGCCCCTTCAAGCCGAAGCAAGGGCAAATACTTTACCAGTTCTTCTGCCCGGCCGATACCTTTGTTCCTGAAGCGATTTCCGCTGACGTCTTACCCCGTCCGCCTTTTATGATCCGTTTTGCGCAAAGTCCATAGTGCTTTATGATTAGTTTTTGATGAAATTTTGTACAGCGATAATTGAAGATGTTATTCTTTAACTGTCCCTTGCGTCTCTTCTGTGAAAAGACATTTGCGAAATCAGAAATAAATACGTATAATTAAAAATATTGAAGATTAAAAGCTCATTGCGGGGAACACATGGAGGTGCTATTGTGGTTAAGCTATAATCCAACAGATATCAATGAAATACGGACCGATTATTTAGCGGCTGCCAAAAGAGCAGTCGAATCGATTGAAAATGGGGAGCTGGACCATAAACAAGAGAATTTGAATGAGCGTATAGAAACAGTTGGCATGAAAGGACTAGGAAGGTATGTATTGTATATTGGTGACAGGAATTCCGGCGGCGGGAAAAAGTACCATGGCAGAGGCGATATCAGAAAGGCTGAAACTGCCTGTTATTTCAAAGGACACAGTGAAAGAATTGTTATTTGACCATGTGGGCTTTCAGTCGAGAGAGGAAAAAGTAAAGCTTGGGACTGCCAGTATGGAAATTATGTACTATGTCGCGGGTCAGCTTATGAAAGCGGGACAAGCTTTTATTTTAGAGAATAATTTTGAATATTCGTCAGAGCATGGAATAAAAAATCTTTTAGAAAAGTATCAATATGCCGCATTGACAATCACATTAACAGGCGATTACAAAGTGATCTACCGGCGTTTTCTGGAACGGGAAAGCAGTCCCGACAGGCACAGGGGGCATGTTGTGAATGACTGTTATCCGGAGAGGAAGGAGAACAGTCCCAAGGAACGAAAAACAATATCGATTTCTTATGAAAATTATGTGTATGGAATAGAGCATAGAGGATTTGACGCCTTTTTGGTTGATGGCGCACAGATTAAAGTTGATACAACGGATTTCTCAAAAATTAATATGGAAGAATTATTTTTGCGGATTGCGGCGTGGAAGGCGGAAGTCTTACATGCTTGACGCCCTTGTTTATTTGGAAACCATTGATTTTTGAAAGCGGTTTAATCCGTTCACAATTCCCATATGTTTTGTGCTATAATGGTTTCTGTGATTTTGTTTCTCCCTTCTGATCAGTCTTCCTAAAGTTTTATTGAAGATGTAATACGGGGGAAACGGTAAGGGAAGAAGGTTCACCTGCGATGTATTTGGTGGTTTCCGGGGATCTAAATGCGAAGGTTTCCCTTAAAAATCATCCAATCATAATCGAGATTTTCAGAGGGGGAAGCTATGTCAGTAAAGTATAAAGTCATGAAAAGGATCGTTGCGTTTATGCATGTCCAGAGGATCATGGCGCAGCCTTATGATAAGCCGCAAAAGACATTTAAGACGGCGGCGGCACAGCCTAATATTCCGAAATTTTCTGATCCGGCGTTTGATTTTTCCGTGTTTCAGGTAAAAGGGTCTCCCGTGCTTTATGTGAAGCATAAGGAGCCGGCAAAGGGGGTCTGCGTCTTTGTGGTGGGCGGCGGTATGCTCAAATATCCCAAGCCATCCCAGGCAAAGGGCATGATCACATATGCCAAAAAACTGGGGCGGGATATGATTCTGCCGTATTACCCGCTTTGCTATGGTCATAATTTGTATGATGTGTACGATATGATGTATGAGCTATATAAGAAGCTTTTGACGAAATATCCGGCGGAAGAGATCGCCTTTCTGGGCGGCTCCTCCGGCGGGAATCATACCCTTGGCCTGATTTCCCATATAAACGCAAAGGGAGAGAAGCTTCCCATGCCCGGAAAAGTTTACGTTTCCTCTCCGGGAACGATGCTTTTTACCGATGAGGAAATGCGGAGGGCAGAACGGCTGGATAAAACCGACCTCGTGATGAGCAGAAAGGCTCTGGAAACGATCTTCGACGGGATGTCCGCAGGGAAGGAGGTGCCGGAATATATGCGCTATCTACAGAAAGGCGATTACACCGGCCTGAAAGAGATTTACCTATGCTTTGGGGGAGACGAACTGTTTTCCGCCGCGGCGCCCTCTCTGAAAAAACGAATGGAGGAGTGCGGAGTAAAGGTAACGATGGAGATCGGGGAAGGGCTGTATCATTGCTATTCCACAATGCCCTTTGTTTCCGAGGCAAAACAAGGATATGAGAATATGATTCAGTATCTTAGAATATCGTAGCTGGCAACGGTTACCGTATGCCGGTTTGGTCGGAGGAGGCGGATGGCCCCATGACCGGAGCGGGAAAATGCGGTCCGGTGCGTGTTTGAAAATGTATTCCCGTGATCCGCACTCCTCACTTTGCGGTCTATTTGTCTTGCGTTTAGCCAGATTTCCAAACATGATCTAAGCAATGTCTAAAAATTTATTTGAAACTTTTCTTTTGATTTCCCTATCTAATAAATGTAATTGGATAACAGCAGATTTTCATTCGAATGAGAAATAAACAGAAAATGGAGGGCGAGTATGGGAGGCCTGATGAAGGATGCGAAAAGTATGGACGCAGAGGCGTTTCTGGAATTGATGGACCGCCATTCTCTGGCTATGTACAAGGTGGCCCGGGCGATGCTGCGCAATGATGAGGATGCGGCGGATGCCATCCAGAGTACCATCCTGATCTGCTATGAAAAGCTGGATACGCTCCGGGAACCCCGGTATTTCAAAACCTGGATGACCAGAATTCTGATTAATGAGTGCAATAAGATTCTTCAGCACTACAGGAATCTGGATTTTCAGGAGGAATTTGCGGAGAGCTCTGCACAGGATATGTCTATGGCGGAGTTTGAGTTTAAAGAAATGCTGAGGGGAGTGAGTGAAAAATACCGGGTGGTTCTGGTGCTCTACTATGTGGAGGGCTTTAAGATTCAGGAAATCGCAAAGTTGCTGGAGCTGAATGAGAATACAGTGAAGACCAGGCTGGTCAGAGCCAGAGAGCAGATCGGGAAAATGTATGGGGAAGCGGCCTGCGGTCCGGGCTCCCTGAAATGTATTTGACACCGGCGGGCTGTGAAAATGAGAATGACAGGAGGAGCTTCGAATGAAAAAGAGGATAGATGTTACTTTAGGAAGAGGGGGCTGTGACGAGGAGCGGATCGGGCAGATTTTAAATCGGGAATTTCGGAGTCCGGAGGTGGTGGAGCAGGCCAAACAGAAGGCCTTCGCCCAAGTACGTCAAATGGCAAAACACCCGGACGGCTTGCCGCAGGAGTCACCGCAAACAGGGGAGATCACCGGCCCGGATCACCCGGACGGCTTGCTGCGGGAGTCACCGCAAACAGGGGAGATCACCGGCCCGAATTATCCGGACGGCTTGCCGCAGGAGTCACCGCAAACAGGGGAGATCACCGGCCCGGATTACCCGGACGGCTTGCCGCGGGAGTCACCGCAAACAGGGGAGATCACCGGCCCGGATCACCCGGACGGCTTGCCGCAAGAGTCACCGCAAACAGGGGAGATCACCGGCCCGGATCACTGGGACGATTTGTCGAAAGAGTCATTGCGACCAAGAGAGATCATCGGGCCTGATCTTCAGAACGATCCGGCGCGGGAGCGATTACGGCCACGGGCGATTACCGGTTCTGAGGATCGAGAGGATCCGGTGCGGGAGCCATTGGGGCCAAGGGTGATCGGAGGAAGGAGCCATCGGACCGGGGCCCGAGCTGTGAAAAAGCCTCACCGGCGTGGTATCCGGGCGCTGCCGGGAGCCCTGGCAGGGCTGGTGGCGGCCGCTGCGGTCTTT
Organism: uncultured Lachnospiraceae bacterium; assembly: GCA_964528295.1. Classification (GTDB taxonomy): domain Bacteria; phylum Bacillota; class Clostridia; order Lachnospirales; family Lachnospiraceae; genus Choladousia. Next base: position 2,371 of record CAZGRM010000173.1, on the reverse strand, counting down.
ACTCTGATAGGTGTCTCAAATCCGGCGCTGGCGTCGGGGATCCCGCTGGTGGGACATGTGTTCGCAAAGCTGGGAAGCCTTATAACCTTTTCCGGTGACTATGAAAAATATGCGGAGGTCCTGGAAGAAAAGACGGAGAAGGAGGCTGACGCGCGGACAGAGGATATTGGCCAAAAGGAAATCACCGGCGTACAGACAGAGAATATTGACCAAAAGGAAATCACCAGCGCACAGACAGAGAATACCTCAGAAAATACTGCCGCCCATGCTGCCGAAAATACCGCCTCCCACAACGCTACCCCCTACAGCAAAACCGCGGAAGGCGTGACGGTGACTCTGGAGGAGATTTACTGCAATGAGGAATCCATGACTCTTTCTGTGATTGTCCAGTCCGAGGAACCTTTCCCGGACACTTATAAGGATGAAAACAATATGGGGACACTGTATATGGGAGCTACGATGACGTTCAGCTATAATCCCAATCCCATGGAATGCCTGGGCTCCAGCGGCACGCTGGAGGGACAGTTTGTGGATGACCGTACCTTTATGGGCATCTGGCGGGTGCGGATGGAGGAGACCAGAAAGGACAGCACAGGGTTAAGTCAGTATAGAAAGGATCTGGAGGCGTTTTTGGAGGAGCGGGGCATTGACACGGAAAAATGGTCCGGCGGGGAGCTGGACTACCAGGAGGCGGCGGCCCTTCTGGGACTGGAGGAATGGTCGGATGACAGCGTTGCCGGAATCGGAGGCCCCCGGGGCGGAGATTACATCAGGGAGGTGGAGATCCCGGATCGCTTTACCGTGGACCTGGATATTGACGCGGTGATGGGCTTTCGGACAGAGCTGGAAATGCCGGATATGCCTCAGGAGCTTCAAAAGGAGTATGAGGAGGCCCTGGCGGCCCGGGGAATCAGCGGCAGGGAGGAGGATTACGGGAGCCTGACGGAGGAGCAGAAGGATCTGGAGCGGCAGCTTTTCAATGAAATGTACCAGAAATATTATGAGCTCTATCCGGAGGCCCTGGCGTTCTACAGTGACTATAAATATTGGAAGCTTCTGGGGAGCTGGGATTTCACGATAGACGTGACCGCGAACAGCGATGAGACCGTTACGAAGGAGATAAACGATCTTGACGAAAACGGCGTTGGCATTGTGTCCGTCACGAAGACCCCTGTGGAGATCTCCTTCCAGGCGGCCTACGGCGGCCAGGTGGCGCTCACCGTGGTGCTGGATGCGGAGGGCCGGATGATGGAGTGGGGAACGCGCATGGCGGATGTGGCAATTCAGGACAGGGATGTGTCAAAGCTGGATCTCTATATCTGTGAGTGGACCGAGTATATGGATGAGCTGAGAGCGTACCGGGACGAAGAAAACTTTAAGGAAGTTCTGGAAGAACGCGCCTTGCACCATACGGAAGTGACATTCTGAAAATTGGGTGCTGTAAAAATGGGATTGATACAAGATATGGTATCATAAAGGAATGTTTCGATACCAAAATCTGTAGCTGATTCGCATTTTACAGCGCCCTCTTTTTGTGGGAAAGATTCAGCGCGAATTCCCGGAAAGGCCGGTGGGGAGAAAAAGGGACCGGCGGATGAAAAAATTCTGCTGTATTTCCCATGAAACATATGATATGATGAAAAAATGGAAAGAGGGCAATATTGCATAGAAAAAAGGAAAAAGTGGAGAAAGAGCCGCAATAGAGAGAAGAGAGAAGAAGGGAAAGGAGTCCGTATTTATGGAGAAGGAAGAGAAAAAGCCCCGTTATCGCCATCATTATCATTTCCCCATCGGGATCCTGTGTATCGAGGAGGAAGAGGGATTTGTGGTGGGCGTGTACCGGGAGGAGAGCTTTGATCCTGAGAAGGAGACGGAGACGCCTTTGATCCGGAGGGCGTATGAGGAGCTGGAGGAATATTTTTCCGGTCAGCGCCGGGCCTTTGACATCCCGGTCCGCCAGGAGGGCACGGAGTTTCAGAAAAAGGTCTGGGAGGCCCTGAGGGAGATCCCCTACGGAGAGACCAGAAGCTACGGGGAGATTGCGGGGCGGATCGGCCATCCCAAGGCCAGCCGGGCGGTGGGAGGCGCCAATCACCGCAACCAGGTGACGATCCTGATACCCTGCCACCGGGTAATCGGTCAGGACGGCTCCCTGGTGGGCTTTGGCGGCGGCGTGGATATGAAAAAATATTTGCTGGAGCTGGAGTCGGGAAAGAGTCCGCAGGCTGTGGCAGACGGATTGGAAGATGGCCGCTAAGCGGCTCCGCTGCGGGCGGAGAAGCCTGCGGGTAAGGTCCTTTTTGCGTGGAGTTGGACAAAGAAAAGCCTGCTAATAAAAAGTCAAGTACTTTTTGAAAAAAAATTTGAAGCT
>CAZGRM010000172.1:0-7465 GCA_964528295.1 uncultured Lachnospiraceae bacterium | reverse complement strand
TCTAGCAGCCTGTTTGGTGTTTTATTTTTATGTTCTGATAATACAATAACATATTGTGGCAATGCTGTCAGGAAGCATTTTTAATTCCGCCGCCTCATCACCCTCCCTCAGAATAAACGGGATCTCCTCATCGCTTCGGTTCAGAATCACCAGCACCCGCTCCCCGTCCGGATTCTGGAAGGCGGTCACCTCCAGGGAGTCGTCAAAGCGTGAAAAACCGACGCGCACCGCGCCGGGCCGGATATAGCGGCTGAAGTGGGCGATGTAATAGTAGGGCAGGGTCTTTACGTATTCCTTCTTCTCCGTGTCGCACATGATAATGGCCTCGCAGAGATTGTTCACATGGTTCGGCCCGCCATTCTGATCAAAGATCAGACTCCAGTGCATGAAGCAGTCCACGCCGTGATTCAGGTCGCCGATGATATCGTGGGCGTACATCCTGGCATGGGAGAGGTGGTCATCACGGCTGAAACGGCTGTACTCCACACAGCCCTCCGTGAAGGCAAGGCGCTTCTCGGGGAAAAGCTTTTGGATCATGGACAGCTGCTCAAAGTGATCCCCGCTGTACCAGTGTACCGCCACTCCGGAAATCATCTCCCGCGTTTCGCGGTCACCGAAAATCTCCATCGCCCACTCCAGGGCCCGCTCCTTATTGTGATCCCAGATAAAAATCTCCATGTCTCCCAGGCCCTGGGCCTTCAGCTCCGGGATCAGGTACCGGCGCAGATATTCCCGCTCCTCGGAGGCGGTAAAGACGCAGGAATCCCAGGTCTGGGTGGCCTTCGGCTCATTCTGCGGGGTGAGCATGGAAAAATGGATCCCCCGTTTTTCGTATTCCTGGATAAACCGGCAGATATATCTGGCCCACAGGCCGAAATATTCTTCTTTTAATTTCCCGCCGTGATTTTTTTCGCCGTTGGTCTTCATGAAGGGAGGCGGAGACCAGGGAGAAACCATGAGGGACAGGGGGCGGGAGGAATACTGCTGCGCCTTTTTCAGCATGGGGATCAGATATTCTTCGTCCCGCTTTAAGGAAAAGGTTTCAAGCTCCGTATCCTCCGGGTCGTCCATCGCGGAATAGTTGCTGAGGGAGGCGTCGCAGCTGTCCAGGTGGACCCGGCCGCAGCAGTAGTTCAGCCCTTTTTCCCCGAAAAGGTCCTCCATGATCCGGTCCCCGTTGTCCCCTCCCGCGTGCTTCACACAGTAGGCCGCCGCCTCCGTGAAGGTGCCGCCGAAGCCCCGGAAGGTCTGGTAGGTGACCTGGGGATAGACATTGATCAGCGGCCGCTCAACCTCGTGGTCCGTATGGGAGGAGAAGGCCATCCGCCGCTCGCCCCGGATCCCTTTCTCATATGTGGTATAGAAAATCGTTCCGATCATAGCGCGTTTCTCCTTTTTCTTATTTTTAGGTCTATTATACCACAATAGGAATAAAAATCAACCGAAAACGATAATAAAAAACACGAAATAACATTGACAGAAAGAGATACGTGTGATAATATAACAAAAAACGAAAACAAACAATCAAAAACGAAAAAGATGCCGGGATAGAATTTTGAAAAAATTCAATGCCGGGCGAACAGCAAAGGAGGGAGTAGGATGAAGACGAGATTGCTTCCCATTTATTTCAAGGAGGCAAATGAGAGGGAGCGGGGAGAATTAAGGCGGCAATTGGAGAAGCTGCGGGAGCTGTACGGGGCGGAGGCGGAATTTCTCCCCGCCGCACCCCTGGATAGCGGCTCCTGGGAGGGGGCGGACGCCCTCTTGTTTCCCCAGATGATCGGCGCCATCTTTGCCTACAAGGAGATTTTGAAGAAGGTCTCCCTGCCTGTGATTGTGCTGACCTCAGAGTTTGGCACGGTGGAAATGTGGGACTGGGAGATTGTGGCCTGGCTGAGGGAGGAGGTGGGAATCCCGGTCTTCACTCCCTACAATACGGAGCTGGCGAAGGTAATTCTGCGCTCCATCTCCTCCAAAAAAGAGATGGAGACGGGGACAAAGAAATTTCTGATGATGCAGGACAGCCCCGGGGAGGGGATGCAGGCCTACATCTTCAAGCGGTTTTACTGGTGGGAGCGGGAATGTGTGGACCAGATCGAGCGGGCCTTTGGCATAAAAATCATGTTCCGAAGCTGGAGAGAGGTGAACCGGAGGGCGGAGAGCATCGCGGATGGGGAGGCGGCGGCCCTGTGGCGGGAGCGGGCGCCGCGTACGGAGGGTGTGCCGGAGAAAAATATCTGGAAGGCCGTGAAGCTGTACATGGCGATCAAGGATCTGATCGATGAGATCGGCGGCGTCGCGGGTGTGGGAAGCAATTGCCTGAATGAGTCGTTCCATTCCGGCACAACCCCTTGTCTGGCCTGGGACTGGCTGTTCGAGTACGATGGGGTGCTCTGGGCCTGCGAGGGGGATCTGGTGACCTTGATCAGTAAATTTATCCTGTATTCCGCCCTCCGCCGCCCCATCATGATGACAAACATCTATCCCTTCCTGGTGGGGATGGCGGCTCTGAAGCATGAGAAGATCGAGACCTTCCCGGACATTGAGGACCCGGACAATCACGCCCTGGGGGTTCACTGCGGATACTTTGGGTTTGCGCCGGAGAGCTTCTGCGCCCATTGGACGATGCGGCCCAAGGTGCTGGAGATCGTGAATGAGGACGCCATTGTGATCGACTGTATTTCGGCGGCCTTCCCGCAGGGCGGGACAGGGTGGAGCTGGAGACGAATCAGATCCATTATAAACAGCTGAAAATCTGCGGCTCCACCAGGGCCAACACGAGGCAGTACCGGGAGGTGGCCAAGATGGTGGCCGCGGGCAGCCTGAATCTGGCGGCCGTCGTGTCTCATAGGTTTCCCATTGACCGGTTCCAGGAGGCGGTGGATTTTGCCAGAAGCGGGAAGGGCCTGAAGACCGTCATCACTTTCTGAGCCGCGTTTTAGTTGCGTGAAAACGGGCTGTGAAGCTGGTTTGGAGACGATTCCCTTTTTGGATCAGAGGAAGCTGACCGGCACATGAAATGCTTTGTAGGCATGAATGACGGATAAAAAGTAAGTATTTGATATAACTCAGAGAAATGACTATAATGTAGGTGAAGAGAAGGGCGGCGGCCGTCATATTTTTTTGAGCGGGAGGGGGATCCCTATGGAGGAGACAAGGAAATTATTTTCGAATCAGGATCTGAAAAACATGATTGTTCCGCTGTTTTTAGAGCAGCTGCTGGTGATGCTGGTGGGGATGGCGGATACGCTGGTGGTGAGCTATGCGGGGGAGGCGGCGGTGTCGGGGGTCTCCCTGGTGAACCAGTTCAACACGATTTTCATTTATCTCTTTACGGCGCTGGCCTCCGGCGGCGCGGTCATTATCAGCCAGTACATCGGGGGAGGGGAGAAGGACCAGGCCGGGGAGGCGGCCAGCCAGCTTTTGCTGTTTTCCACCCTGTTTTCCGTCCTGATCGCCCTGCTGGTGTGCCTTGGAAGGGAGCGGATGCTCCGGCTGCTGTTCGGAAAGGTGGAGGAGCCTGTGATGGAGGCCTGCGTCACCTACCTGAGAATTTCCGCCTACTCCTACCCGGCTCTGGCGGTCTACAACGCGGGAGCGGCGGTTTACCGCAGCCTGGGAAAGACCAGTGTGACCATGTATCTGTCGGTGGCCTCCAATATCATCAACGCGGTGGGAAACATCATCGGCGTATTTGTGCTGCGGGCGGGCGTGGCGGGTGTGGCCTACCCTTCCCTGATCGCCCGGGTTTTCTCCGCGGTGGTGATCACGGCGCTGTGCTTCCGGGCCAAAAATGAGGTGGTGTACCGGAGCGCCTGGATCCTTCGCTGGAATGGCGGCATGATGAGGAGAATTTTAAATATCGCCATTCCAAACGGCATGGAAAACGGGATATTCCAGCTGGTGAAGGTGGCGCTGAGCAGTGTGGTGGCCCTCTTTGGCACGTACCAGATCGCCGCCAACGGCGTGGCCCAGAGCATCTGGTCCATGGCGGCCCTGGCGGGTGTGGCCATGGGGCCTGTGTTTATTACAGTGATCGGACAGTGTATGGGCAGTAGGGATGTGGAGGCCGCGGAGCATTATTTTAAAAAGCTGACCGGGATCACGCTTTTGATCTCAGCCGCGTGGAATCTGCTGATCTTCGCTGTGACGCCCTTTATCCTGAGATTTTACTCTCTGGCGCCGGAGACAAAGAGCCTGGTGATCTGGCTGGTGCTGATTCACAACGTGTTTAACGCGGTGGCCTTTCCCTTTTCCGGGGCGCTGAGCAACGGGCTTCGGGCGGCGGGGGATGTGAAATTTACCATGTACGTCTCCATCGCCTCCACCATTGCCGGCCGGCTTTTGCTGTCCTATCTCCTGGGGGTGGGGCTTGATCTGGGAGTGATCGGCATCGCCCTGGCGATGGTCTGCGACTGGGTGATCCGGGGGATCCTGTTTATCTGGCGCCAGAGATCGGGGCGATGGAAAGCCTTTCGGGTGGTATGAGCAAAAATAGGAGTACACCCCCGCAGGGAAATGTGGTATCATTAGAAAAAATTCAGAAAGGCTGAGATGTCGAGTCGCTTAGTGAGGATGGGACGGATGATGATGACAGATAAAAACCGCCGGAAAATTTCCGCCGCCGCTTTCGCCGCTGTGGTGTTTCTCCTCCTGCTCTCCTGGAATTTTCGGGTCTGGGGCGGCAGCTATACGGAGGGGGATGTGGAGAGCATTGTCACACAGCAGATGGAGAGGCTGGAGAAGGGCAGGGCGGATCAAAGCGCGGAGGCGGCGTCAATGGAGCGGGGGCGGCGCCTCTTTGCCTGTATTCCCCTATCCGGCATGGGATGGGGGCTTTGTTTCCCGGGTGAACTTTTTGCCGGACTCTGCCCCGGTGCTTTTGAATTTCGGGCCAGCGTTACTTTGCGCAGCCTGTCGGTGCGGATGGATAATTGAATTTCCTGATTGAAATCGGATTTATCTCATATCAGGAGGATTATTTATGTACGCGATAAACGCAAGTCATATTTCAAAGGGATACGGTTCCCCGGGAGAAAGAATCGAGGTTTTGCGGGATGTAAAGCTTTGCGTGGAGCAGGGAGAAATGGTGGCGGTGATGGGCCCCTCCGGCAGCGGAAAGACAACGCTGCTTCACGTGCTGACAGGGATAGACACCCCGGATCGGGGGGAGGTGAGAATAGGCAAAGAGGATTTGACCAGGATGACCAGGGAGGAGGCGGCCCTCTTCCGCAGGAGACATATGGGGATGATATTTCAGGATTTTCAGCTGCTGGAGAGCCTGACCGTGAAGGAGAATATACTTTTGCCCCTGATTTTGGATAAGAGGGAGGAAAGGCAGCAGCAGGAGGCGCTGGACCGGGTCCTTAAGGCCCTGGACATGACAGGGCTGGCGGACCGGAGCGTCACGGAAATATCCGGCGGACAGAAGCAGAGGACCGCCATCGGCAGGGCGCTGATAGCCGGGCCGGAGATTATTTTCGGGGATGAGCCCACGGGAAATCTGGATCTGAAAACAACGGGGGATGTCATGAGGTGCATGGTGCGGATGAACAGGCAGTTTAAGGCCAGCTTTTTGCTCGTGACACACGACGCCTATGCGGCCTCCTTTTGTGACCGTGTTCTCCTGCTGAAGGATGGAGGGCTGGTAAGTCAGGTAAAAAAGCAGGGGAAGAACCGTGATTTTAAAGAGGATATTATGAGAATGCTGTGTCTCCTGGGAGGTGATCCGGATGAGATTCTGTGATATTTCCAGGAAGCTGCTGCGGGCCAATTTCAGCAGATACCGGCTGTACTTTTTCTGTAATTTATTTGCGGCGGCCCTGTTCTATTGCTTCGCGGCCATTTTTACGAACCGGTCCTTTATGGATGGGGAGATCGTGGATCCCTCCATATCCAGCAATATTTATTTCCCCAGCCTGCTGGCGGCCCTGTTTTTGATCCTGTTTCTGCCCGTCTCCTTTCAGGCCTTCCTGGGGGCGAGGCGGCGGGAATACGGCGTGCTGTTCGCCCTGGGCATGAGCCGGAGAGAGGCGTTTTGGCATCTGCTGTGGGAGACCGCGTCGGTGGCGCTTTTGGCCCTGCTGGCGGCTCTGACCGCCGGAACCATGCTGTCCCTTGGCTTTTTCGCTGTCATCCTTTACGGGATCGGCATCCGGGGCGTACAGTGGCGGCTGAGCCCGGAGCCATATAAAATAACGGCGGTCCTATACGCCCTGGTCCTGGCCGTCACCTTCGCCTGGAGCGGCGGAAGGCTTTTGCGCAGTAAAATCGGAGTATTGCTGAGGGCACAGCGGCGCCCGGAGAGAGGGGGACTTCTTTTCCTCCTATTGGGAAAGCTTGCGCCGGGGTATCTGAGACGCCATACGCCGGAATGGTCATTTCTCCGCCGCCATGGGAGAGAATGGAGGCTGCGCTGTGTCCTCGGGGCCATAATAATAGCCTGCGGGTTTTGCTGGCGAGTGTCTGCGTGACGCTGTGCCCCGCCTTTTTGCGTGACGCCCGGAGCTATTGCCCCTATGACATGGTGTATTGCGAGATAAACGGGATGAATCAGGTTCCGCCGGAGAGGGTAATCTCCCTATTGGAGGAAAATCATGTGGAGGTGGAGCAGGTTCTTCAGATTCCATACAGAAGGAACGCCAGCATGAATTATTTCCCTGTGTCGGAAGTGAACCGCTGCTTTGCGGAGGACTATCAGCTGGAGGAGGGACAATTTCTGAATTTGTTCCAGTATGATCCGGGGGATGGATATGAGCATGAGATCCGGCCCCTCTCCGCGGTCACGCTTGGGGGAAAGGAAAAGCTGTATTCTGTCGGAAGTGATGTCAAGATCCTGTTCAATCAAAATCCCGCCTTTGCGGACCGCACTCTGATTGTCAGCGATGAGGATTTTGAAAAGCTGAGCTCAGACACGGAAAGCTGGCCCGGCCTTGCCAATCTTTTCTTGTTCCGGGAGTGGGAAAGCTCCTGCGAAGGAGTGCGCGCCGTAAAAGCGTATCTGCGCGGCGGCAACCAGGCGGAGGAGGAGGAAGGTCGCTACTATGAATTGTCCTCCAAAGTGGAAAAATATTCGGAAGCAAAGAAATCGGGACAATTTCTGGTTTTCCTGATGGCATTTGTGATAGGGCTTATGCTGACGGCGGAATTTCTCACGATTCATTTTCGGATTCAGGCGGAGCAGGAAGAAAAGGGCCGGGCGATTCACAGCCTCCTCCTGCTGGGGATGACGCAGAGGGAGCTTTTGCGGTGCCTGCGGTATGAAAATATGTTTCGGTTTCTTCCGCCGCTCATTTTGGGGACGCTGCTCTCCCTGGGGCCGGCCTACTATCTTGGAGGGACCTACGGGATGGGTCCGGGAGGGACTTTGACCGGGATTGCTTTTGGGGCGGCGGTCACTGCCGGCAGGGCAGCGTCCCTGGAGCGCTACTCGAAAAAAGAATTGTCAGGCCTGCTGCCGCCGGGG
>CAZGRM010000171.1:0-7502 GCA_964528295.1 uncultured Lachnospiraceae bacterium | reverse complement strand
GATAGCGTCCAGATCCAGGTGGTTGGTGGGCTCGTCAAGGAGCAGGATGTCGGGATTGCCGAAGAGCGCCTGGGCTAAGAGCACCTTCACCTTGGCGGCGCCGGGCAGCTCCTTCATCATGGAGTAGTGCTCCTCGGTGGGGATGCCCAGACCGTTTAAGAGCATGGCGGCGTCGGATTCTGCATTCCAGCCGTCCATCTCAGCAAACTCGGCTTCCAGTTCGCTGGCGCGGATGCCGTCCTCGTCGGTGAAATCCTCCTTGGCGTAGATGGCGTCCTTCTCCTTCATGATGTCGTAGAGCCGCTGGTTTCCCATGATGACGGTATCCAGCACCGGATACTCGTCATATTTGAAATGATCCTGCTCCAGGACGGAGAGACGCTGGCCCGGTGTGATACTCACATCGCCCTTGGTGGTCTCCAGCTTTCCGGAAAGAATTTTCAAAAACGTGGATTTCCCTGCCCCGTTGGCCCCGATCAGGCCGTAGCAGTTGCCCTCGGTGAACTTGATGTTCACATCCTCAAAGAGAGCCTTTTTTCCGATTCGAAGTGTCACATTATTTGCACTGATCATTTGATAAACCTCATATTTCTTATATTTAATCCAATTTCTTTTATCATGATATATTTACTATAAAAGTAAAAAAAAAGCAAGTCTTTCCAATAAGTTTGTGAAAAAGTAACGGTTGCTTTTATAAGAATCTGGGGCTATGATAGAAATCGCTGAAAGAGGACAGCCGTAAAAAAGCTTCTGGAGGGAAATGTGATGAGGATAAAAGAAAAGAAAAATACCGGGACGACAAAGCCGAGGGAGGAGAAGCCCGCTTCTGTGGACATGATCCACGGGCCGCTGACGAAAAAGATATTTCTGTTTACTCTGCCGGTGATACTTTCCGGCGTGCTGCAGCTTTTGTTTAACGCCGCGGATATCATTGTGGTGGGCCGGTTCTCCGGCAGCAATGCCCTGGCGGCGGTGGGCTCCAATGGGGCTCTGATCAATCTAATCGTCAACCTGCTCATCGGCCTCTCAGTGGGCTCCGCCGTGACCACCGCCTTTTATTACGGCGCGGAGAAGATGGATCAGGTGAGCGAGACCATCCACACCTCCATCGCCCTGAGCCTTCTGGGCGGCGTGATCACCGGAGTGGTGGGCTTTTTCCTCAGCCCGGTGCTGCTGGAGCTGATGGGGACGCCGGAGAATATTCTGGGCCTGGCCCAGCTCTACCTGAAAATCTATTTTCTGGGCCTGCCGGCCATGTCCGCCTACAATTTCGGCAGCTCCATCCTCCGCTCCCTGGGAGACACGAAGCGGCCTCTCTACTACCTGATCGTGGCGGGAGTGGTGAATATCGTGCTGAATGTGATTCTGGTGGCCTTTTTTCATCTGGATGTGGCCGGGGTGGCCATCGCCACCGTGGTATCCCAGCTCGTGTCAGCCTTCCTGACGCTGCGCCACATGACGCGCCTGGAGGACGGGATTCAGCTGGAGTGGAGAAGGCTGCGGATCGCGAAGTCAAAGCTGACCAGGATTCTGCGGGTGGGCCTGCCCGCCGGGATCCAGTCCACCATTTTCTCCCTGTCAAATGTGCTGATCCAGTCCTCCGTCAACAGCTTCGGAGAGCTGGCGGTGGCGGGAAACTCGGCGGCGGCCAACATCGAGGGCTTTGTTTACGTCTCCATGAATTCCTTCTACCAGGCGGCCCAGACCTTCACCAGCCAGAATGTGGGAGCGAAAAAATATGACCGGATCAACCGGGTGACGCTGAACTGCCTCGTCATGGTGGTGATCACAGGCGTGGTGGTGGGACAGGGCGCCTATGCCCTGCGGGAGCCCCTTCTGAACATTTATCTGCCGGGAGATGAGGCGGCCATCGCCTACGGGACAGCCCGGATGGGAATCATCGCCGTCACCTATTTCCTCTGCGGCATCATGGATGTGCTGTCGGGAGAGCTGAGGGGGATGGGAGAGTCCATGCTGCCTATGGTGGTGTCCATGATCGGCTCCTGTCTGCTGCGGGTGGTCTGGATCTACACCGTGTTCGCCTGGAACCGCCGCCTGCCGGTACTGTACCTGTCCTACCCGGTGACGTGGATTGTGACAGAGACCGTCCATCTGATCTGCTACTTCTATGTGAAAAAGCGGCTGATAAAAAGGGGCGGCGTACAGGCGGCGGTGGAATAAATGTAAACTTGTATCATTATCTGGTTGACAAATGTTCCTTTTTTGTATACACTTTTGGTAGCGGAGGGGGAGTGCGCCGCGGTCGGCCTCTCTGCCGCAAGAAAAAGTGAGAGATAAGAGGAGAACGATAGGATGGAAAACAGACAGATATCAACGAGAACTATTATTTTGACCGGGATGTTCGCCGCGGTGCTGGCGGTGTTGTCTCAGATACAGATCCCAATGCCCTCCGGTGTTCCGGTGACCTTGCAGACCTTTGCGGTGGCGCTGACCGGCTTTGTGCTGGGCTGGAAGTGCGGCCTTGCCTCCACGGCGGTCTATATTCTGCTGGGAATGGTGGGGCTTCCGGTGTTTGCCGGCTTTGCCGGAGGCTTCGGCAAGATCATCGGACCCACCGGCGGATTTATCTGGGGCTTCCTGTTTTTGGCCGCGGGCTGCGGATTCGCCCGTCAGAAAATGAGTCCCCTGCTCCGGGTGCTGCTGGCGGTGGCGGGACTTTTGCTGTGTCATCTGCTGGGCGCGCTCCAGTATGCCCTGGTGGCGGATCAGAGCTTTCTGGCGGCGGCGCTGCTGGTGTCGGTTCCCTATCTTTTGAAGGATTTTATATCCCTGGCCCTGGCCTTCCTCGTGGCCAAGGCGCTGCTTCGCAGTCTCCGGGCGGCCAATATTCCGGGACTGGTCTGATTTTGTCTTTGGGAGACTCCCGGCGGCCGGGAGTCTTCTTTTTTCCGCAAAGGCGGGAGTCACTCCGCCGCATATTATAATAGAAGAGCTGTCTTGACGAGAGGCGGCCCTTCTATTTTGGTATGGCAGGAGGAACGGAGATGGATCGTGTCAGAGCAAGGCTGCGGGCGGATGAGGTACATCGGATGGGGATCACTGGCCGGGGCGTGACGGCGGCGGTGCTGGATACGGGGATCTGCCGTCATCCGGATTTCACCGGCCGGATCCTGGAGTTTCGGGATTTTGTGGGCGGAGGAAGGCAGTGCTACGATGACGCCTCCCACGGCACCCACGTCTCAGGTATCCTGGGCGGGGACGGCAGGAGCCGGGGAGGACAGTACCGGGGCATCGCTCCGGGGTGCGGACTGGTGGCTCTGAAGGTGCTGGACCGGTTTGGCCAGGGCAATCTGGAGGATCTGATCGGCGCCGTGGAGTGGGTCATCGACCACAGGCGGCAGTATGGGATACGGATCATGAATATCTCTGCCGGCACCTCCCGGGAGGAGACGGCGGCCCCGGAGACCTGGAGGATCGTAGAGTGGGTGGAGCGGGCCTGGGATGCCGGGATCGCGGTGGTGGTGGCGGCGGGAAATTTAGGACCGGAGCCCAGCAGCATCACGGTACCGGGAAACAGCAAAAAAGTAATCACGGTGGGGGCCTCCGACGCCTTCCGGGTCCGTCCCCGCCAGGGGAACGCCAATTACTCCGGCTGCGGTCCCACCGTGGGGTGCGTCTGCAAGCCGGAGCTGGTAGCTCCCGGCACCGGGATCATTTCCTGTGATACCCGCTGGCAGAGGGGCCGGAGCTACGGGGTCAAGAGCGGTACCTCCATGGCGGCCCCCGCCGTGGCGGGAGCCATCGCCCTGCTGCTGGAGCGGGAGCCGGACCTTTCCAACGTAGAAGTGAAAATGCGCCTCCGGGAGGCCGCCCGGGACCTGGGCTACCCGAAAAATCGCCAGGGCTGGGGAATGCCGGACCTGCCAAGGCTTCTTGGACTTCCTTAACGATTCCTTAAATGTGAGAGGAATATGGTTGTTTTCTTGGACACGGGGAATAAAGTATGTTAGACTATACTTGTACAGTTTTTTAACATCCGGCGGCCCGGGATGTGATCCCTGCCGCCGCGCGGAGGAAGAGAGGAGCGACCATATGAATCTGTGCCGAAAATTGACCCGGCTCCTCCCCAGGTATGCGTGGCTGCCCCTGATTACGGAGTTTGTGCTGAACTCCATGGTGTACGGAGGAGCGAAGCTCATTGCCTCCGGATGGCGCCATTACAATATGGAGACGGCCCTGGAACAGAAAATTCCCTTTTTGCCCTGGACGATTCTGATTTATTTTGGCTGTTATCTTTTCTGGGCGGCCAATTATGTTCTCATTGTCCGTCAGGGCAGGGAGGAGGCATATATCTTTCTGAGCGCGGATTTTCTGGCAAAATGGGTCTGCTTCGCCCTATTTCTTTTACTGCCTACCACCAATACCCGCCCGGTGGTGCCGGAGGAAGGAATCTGGAATATTCTGATGCGGTTTCTATACTGGGTTGATTCACCTGAGAATTTATTTCCTTCCATTCATTGCCTGAACAGCTGGTTTTGCTATATCGGCATTCGGGGACGAAAAAATGTGCCGGGGTTTTACCGGCTTTTTTCCCTGCTGTTCGCGCTGGCCGTCTTTGTCTCCACGCTTACCACAAAGCAGCACGTGATCGCGGATGTGGCGGGAGGCGCGGTCCTCGCGGAGGCGAGCTGGTGGCTTGCGGGACATTCCGGGCTGGCGGATTGGTACGGGTCCCTCTTTGAGCGCCGTTTCCGGAAGGGGGAGATGTCATGAAAAAACGAAAGAAAATCTGGCTGAACGGATTTTTGTTTTTTCTGATCCTGGGGCTGACGGTTTACGGAGTTTTCCATGGGGAGGATATGGGAGAGCTGCGGGAGGCCATCCGCCGGGCCAGTCTTCGCTGGCTTTTCCCCGCCGCGGCCTGCGTGCTGTTTTTTATTTGGGGAGAATCCATCATTATCTGGTATATGATGGACTCCTATGGGATCCGTCTGAAAAAGAAAATCTGCTTTTTGTTCTCTGCCGTGGGATTTTTCTTCAGCTGCGTCACTCCCTCTGCCAGCGGAGGACAGCCGATGCAGATCTATTTCATGAAAAAGGAAAAAATTTCCATTCCGGTGGCCACGGTAATCCTGATGATCGTCACCATCACCTACAAGCTGGTGCTGGTGGTGACCGGCCTGGGATTGCTACTCTTTGGCGGAGCGTTTCGGGAGCGGTATCTGGGAAAAATTCTCCCTGTCTTCTATCTGGGAGTGGGCCTGAATGTGTTCTGCGTCTCCTTTATGCTGCTGCTGGTATTTCACCCATTTCTGGCGAAACAGATCATGCTGAGAGGACTTATGCTGCTGGAGCGGTTTCATCTCCTGAGACACAGGGAGGGGCGGCTGAAAAAGCTGGAGGACTCCATGGATCTCTACAATGAGACGGCGGCCTACCTGAGAAACCATCACGGCCTGATCTTCCGGGTGTTTCTGATTACCTGTGTCCAGAGGGCCGCTCTGTTCGCGGTTACCTGCTTTGTGGTATATTCCTTTGGGCTGAGGGGCACGCCCTGGTATGTGATCTTGACGCTGCAGGCGTCCATTGCGGTGTCAGTTGATATGCTTCCTCTGCCGGGAGGTATGGGGATCAGCGAAAGTTTGTTTCTGATTTTGTTTCAGCCCGTGCTGGGAGAGCTGCTGCTGCCGGGGATGGTGCTGAGCAGGGGGCTGGGATATTACAGTGAGTTATTGATATCGGCCGTCTTTACCTTGGCGGCGCTGGTATATTTTGGACGAAAAGAAAAAAAGGAGCGGCGGTGAGGGGGCCGCTTTTTGGTAGGAGGGGAAGTATGATAGGAATTTATAATTATACGGTGATACTCACATATCTGAGTCTGGTGTCCACGGTGATCGGCATGTTTTGTACCTTCACCGGGCATATGCACTGGGCGATTTTCTGTCTGGCCATGTCGGGGCTCTTCGACACCTTTGACGGGAAGGTGGCCAGGACAAAGAAGGACCGGACGGAGGAGGAAAAAAGCTTTGGGATACAGATTGATTCGCTGTGTGATGTGGTCTGCTTCGGAGCCTTTCCGGTGGCGATTTGCTTTCACTCCGGCATGAACCGGGTGCCGGGGATGGCGATTCTCGTCTTTTACTGCCTGGCCGGGCTGATCCGGCTGGCTTATTTTAATGTGCGGGAGGAGCGGCGCCAGCAGGAGACCGAGGAAAACAGAAAATATTACCGGGGACTTCCCATCACCTCCATCGCTGTGATCCTCCCGTTGATTCATGTGAGCTCCGCGCTGCTGTGCCAGTATTATCTCCCGGTACTGCATCTGGGGATGCTGATCACGGGATTTTTGTTCATCCTGAATTTCCGTTTCCGCAAGCCCACGAACCGGGAGCTGGCAGTGATCATCGGGATTGTGGCGGTAGCGGTTTTATATATGGTAATAAATTATAGGTGGAAGGGGATTTTCAAATGGAACTGGAGAAGTCTGAACGAGAATCTGATGGAATGACGGGGCTCCAGGACCGGCTGTTGTCCTGGCTGTACGGTCATGCCGCCGGCCGTATTCTCTTGCGGCCAATGGTGGCGCCCTGGTTTTCTGAGATGGGAGGAAGGGTGCTGGACACCAGGCTTTCCGCCCTGGCCGTTCCCTTCTTTGTGAAGGGCTGCGGCATCGATCTGACCGGCTGCGAAAAGCGGCGGTTTCGGTCCTACAATGATTTTTTTACGAGAGAGCTGAAAGACGGGACGCGCCCGGTGGAGGAGGCGCCGGGGACGCTGGTGAGTCCCTGTGATGCCCGTCTTTGTGTGTATCCCATAACGGAGGAGGGGCGGGTGAAGGTCAAGCATACCAGCTACACGGCGGGCAGCCTGCTGCGAAACCAGGGACTGGCCCGGCGGTACCAGGGTGGGATTCTTTGGCTGTTCCGGCTGTGTGTGGAGGACTACCACCGGTACATTTTCCCGGACGGTGCCAGGGTGTCTCCTCCGGTGAGGATTCCCGGAGTTTTTCACACGGTGAACCCCATCGCCAACGACCAGGTCCCCATCTATAAGGAAAACACCAGGGAATACTGTGTCATGCGCACCGACCATTTCGGCACGGTGGTGATGATGGAGGTGGGGGCCCTGCTGGTGGGCCGCATCGAGAACACCTGCCAAGGCCCCCGGGTGGAGCGGGGCTGGGAGAAGGGACATTTCGCCTTCGGAGGCTCCACCGTGATTTTGATGACCCAGAAGGGCCGGGCTCTGCCGGACTCCCTATTTCTGGAGCGCTCCCGGGCGGGACTGGAGACGAAGGTGCGTCAGGGCCAGAGAGTCGGTATTGCGGGCGTGGAAAAATTGTTGTAAAATATGACCTGAGGAGGGGCCCAGCGAAGCTGGGAGGAGACCTGAGGTCCGTTCTCCGCAGGAGAACAATCATGCGAAGCAGGATGACCTGAGGAGGGGCCCAGCGAAGCTGGGAGGAGACCTGAGGTCCGTTCTCCGCAGGAGAACAATCATGCGAAGCAGGATGACCTGAGGAGGGGCCCAGCGAAGCTGGG
>CAZGRM010000170.1:0-7506 GCA_964528295.1 uncultured Lachnospiraceae bacterium | reverse complement strand
CTCTAGCAGCCTGTTTGGTGTTTTATTTTTATGTTCTGATAATACAATAACATAAGCCACTACTTTTGGCTACCTTAACCCACCGTCTAAAGCCAGTGGAATTGCGGTATCATAACTGTTCACACGCTCTAGAGGCGGGTAGGGGATTTTCCAAAACAGCAAGCAGAAAAAAGACGGGAAAAAAGCAATCGCTTCTTACTCGTCTTTCTTTACGCCCTATATGGCAGTCACCCTATTTCATTTTTTAGCTGATACTGTTTTATGAGCGGCTGCCATCGATCCGCCTTTTTTCATTTCATTAAGCTTACTCAGTGCTGCGGGGACAGCTTGGCTTTTGGCGTCTTCGCCTTGTCATCACTCAGCTCCCGATAGGTGCGGCGGATAATCACCACACTCATAATAAAGGTGAGGGTATCGGATACCGGGAAGGAAACCAGCAGTCCATTCAGGCCGAAGAAGGTGGGAAGAAGGAGGGCAAAGCCTACGCCGAAGATCATCTCCCTGGTCAGAGAAAGGAGGGTGGACGCCGCCGCTTTTCCCAGAGCCTGGAGATAGATGAAGGTTCCCTTGTTTATGGTAGCCAGAATCATCATGCACAGATATACCCGGAAGCTCTTTATCGCAAAGTCGGTGTAGTAAGAGCTCTCATTGGCCGCGCCGAAGATACCGATGAGCTGTCTCGGGAATACCTCCACGATCACCAGGGCAATGGCCCCCACCAGAGTCTCCATTTTCAGCAGAAGTGTAAAGAGGCTCTTGGCCCGGTCCTTCCGGCCCGCTCCGATATTGTAGCCCACCACCGGAATACATCCGGCCGCAAGACCGATGGAGATGGAGATCACGATCTGGAAGAACTTCATCACGATTCCCAGCACGGCCAGAGGAATCTGCGCGTACTCGGTCTGCCCGAAGATGGGATCCATTGCGCCGTATTTTGTACACATATTCTGGATGGCCGCCATGGACGCCACCAGGGAAATCTGGGCCAGGAAGCTGGTCACACCCAGAGCCAGGAAGCGCTTCATCAGGTTTCCGAAGAAGCCGAAGCTGCGCCGCTCCAGCTTCACCGCCTTCATATGGCAGAGATACCAGATCGACATACCCGCCGTGATAATCTGGCCCGCCACCGTAGCCACGGCGGCTCCCATCATTCCCCACTTGAAGATAAAGATAAAAATGGGGTCAAGGATGATATTGGCGAAAGCGCCGGCCAGGGTGGATACCATGGCGAATTTCGGGCTTCCGTCGGACCGGATGATGGGGTTCATGGCCTGCCCGAACATATAGAAGGGCACACCCAGGGTGATCCAGAAGAAATATTCCTTTGACCGGGCGTAGGTCTCCTCATTTACCGTGCCGCCGAAGAAGGTCAGGATCGGCTTCTGGCAAATCAGATAAATTGCGGTCAGCACCAGGCTGACAGTCACACACAGCACCACCGCGTTTCCGATGCTCTTGTGGGCGTTTTCCTTTTGGTTGGAGCCCAGGCAGATGCTGACGAAGGCACAGCAGCCGTCGCCGATCATCACGGCGAAGGCCAGAGCTACCACGGTCAGAGGGAAGACCACCGTATTTGCGGCGTTTCCGTAGGATCCCAGATAGCTGGCGTTGGCGATAAAGATCTGGTCCACAATGTTATACAAGGCGGCCACCAGCAGGGAAATGATGCAGGGCACCGCGTACTTTTTCATCAATGTACTTACCTTTTCTGTTTCGAGAAAGGTATTTGATTTCTGTTCCATTTTTTACCTCCTAGTTTTAAAACACTTTTAAAGCAATAAAAACGCATGGGACATGAAGCCGGATTTACGCTTTACGCCACACGCATTAGTTTCATTTTCCATATGGACTTGTACTCTCACCTCTCTTATCTCCGAAATTGCCCCATTCGTCATACAGACAAAAAAAGCGTGTAACCTACAACTGGATTTACGCAGTCCACTGGCAACACGCTGTAATCGTATTCTAACAGGATTTTATTTTTTTGTCAAAGGGGTTTTTTGGCGGAGGCGACATTTTTTTCTCTATAATATAAGGAAGAAACTGATCCACACGAGGCCCCCTGAGGCGGGGGAGTCCGGCGGCTTCTGCCGCTCTGCGCTTGACAAAAGCCTTCAAAATGATTATTCTTTATGGAAATGGACTCAAATGAAACCTCAGACAGGAGATATTTTATGACTACCCAACAAAAAACGCCGGGAATCTCCGGCAGTACCCTGAAGCTGATCGCCATCACGACGATGTTCATCGACCACACCGGAGCCACCGTGATCCGGGCCATCCAGCAGCAGGATTCCATCCTGTCCTCCCCCCAGCGGCGGGCCCTGTGGGCCCAGATTTATTCCCTGTCCCGCGGTATCGGTCGGATCGCCTTTCCGATCTTCTGCTTTCTGCTGGTGGAAGGATTTCTCCATACGAGAAACGTAAAAAAATACGCCGGGCGGATGTTTCTTTTCTCCCTGATCTCGGAGCCGCCCTTCGATCTGGCTTTGAGGGGAAGCTGGTATTATCCCTCCAAGCAGAACGTGTATTTTACCCTGTTGATCGGACTGCTGGTCATCGCGGCCTTCTCCCGGATCTGCGGCTTTCCCCGAGAGGCGGCTCCCGGGGCAGGCGCGCCTTCTGAGAAAACGGAGGCCGCCAGCCGGCCGATTTTCCTTCGATGGCTCTGGCCCGTCATTCTGGCGGCGGGAATGTATCTGGCGAACTGGCTCAATACGGACTACAATTTCAAAGGAGTCTTTTTGATCGGGATCCTTTATCTGCTCAGAAGGGACAGGCTTTTTCAGTCCGCGGCAGGCGCCGCCGGGGTGGCCTGGGAGATGCCGGCGCCCATCGCCTTTCTCCCCGTCTACTTCTACAACGGCACCCGGGGCCTTCGGATAAAATACTTTTTCTACTGGTTTTATCCGGCGCACCTTCTCCTGCTCCACGGGGCGGCAAAGTACGCGATCCCTCTGCTGTTTTAGAGCGCGGTTTCCCGATCTATATCAATCACTTACCGGAGGATTTTCACAATGAATAAAAAAGAAATCTCAGAAATCAAGCGCCTCTTCACCCCGGACCGCTGTCCTCTCACCCGGATCTGCGGCTGCTACGTGGACGGGGAGAAGAATAAAAAGGCAGAGCTTAAGGAGGCCTTCCTCTCCATCCCGGAGGAGGAAATGTTTAAATATTTTGAAATTCTGAAAAAGACCATGTCCGGCGCCATCGGGAAAAATCTGCTGGACATGGAGTTTCCCCTGGCCCAGGAGGCGGAGGGCGGCACCCAGGAATATCTGATGCGGCTGAAATCCAGCCAGTTAAAGGACGGGGCCCTTCTGGAGGAATTTTATGACAAGGTCATCGAGACCTTTCTCTACCCGGAAAATTACTATATCATTCTGGTCCATGGGGCCTACGATATCCCCAAAAAGGGGAGCGACGGGCTGGAGCAGTTCGACGCCTCCGATGATGTGTACGACTTTATCCTCTGCTCCATCTGCCCGGTGAAGCTGACCAAGCCGGGCCTCTCCTACAATGAGGTGACAAACACCATCCGCGAGCGCACCCGGGACTGGTTCGTGGAGCCTCCCGTCACCGGTTTTCTCTTTCCCGCCTTCACGGACCGGAACACCGATATCCACGGCCTGCTGTACTACTCCAAAAATCCCGATGAGCTGAATCCGGATTTTGCCCAGCTTCTTCTGGGCTGCCAGCTTCCCCTGACCGCCGCCTCTCAGAAGGAAACCTTCAATACCCTGGTGGCGGACACTCTGATGACGGACTGCACCTTTGAGACCGTGAAGACCATCCACGAGACCCTCAACGGCCTTCTGGAGGAGCGGAAGGACGACCCGGAGCCTGTGGCGCTGGAAAAGGAGGATGTCAAGCGTCTCCTCTACGACAACGGTGCCTCCGACGAGGTGCTGGAGCACTTCGACGAGGAATACGAGCAGGTGACAGGCGGAGACACCAGGGCTCCCCTCTTCGTCTCCAACGTGGCCAGCACCAGAAAATTTGAGATCAAGACCCCCGACATCGTCATCTCCGTCAAGCCGGACCGGGCCGGTCTGATCGAAACCCGCATCCTGAATGGCCGCCCCTACTTTCTGATCCCCGCCGATGATTCCGTGGAGGTAAACGGAATCCCCATCAAAACTCAGGCTCCGCTTTCTGAGGAAGAGTAACGCAGAGCCCCGCACCCTCACAGAAAGGAGGTCCCATGGAACAAATCCTGCATCAAAAAAAGAAGATTTCTCTGGATCTCTCCGACATCGAACATACCGCAAAGATCTGCAAAGCCCTCTCCTCCGAGACCCGCCTGGAAATCCTGCGGGTACTGGTGAGCAAACCCCTCACCATCAGCCAGCTGGCGGAAGCCTTTTATCTTCCCATGTCCTCCATGTGCCTTCATGTGAAAATCCTGAAGGAGGCCGGCCTCATCAGCCTGACCGCCCAGCCCGGTATCCGGGGGACGAAAAAAATATGCGGCATCATCGCCTCCGACGTGACCTTCAGCCTCTTCTCCCACGAAAACCGGATCATTCGGAAGCCTCCGGCCTACGTGAGCATGCCGGTGGGAAATTATTGCGGGTGTGAAGTCACCCCCCCGTGCGGCATCGCCTCCGCCAATTTCTATATCTATGAGGAGGACTCCCCCTACGGTTTCTATTCCCCGAAGCACACCACCGCCTCCCTGCTCTGGTTTACCAGCGGCTATGTGGAGTACCAGTTTGCCAACGACGCGCTCCACCAGGATGCGGTGACTCACCTGGAATTTTCCTTCGAGATCTGCGCCGAAGCCCCGGGCTACAACAACGATTGGCCCACGGACATTGATTTCGAACTGAATGACCATCTCATCACCACCTTTCATATCGCCGGGGACTACGGCGGCCGCAGAGGCATCTACAATCCCACCTGGTGGAGTGACACCAGCACCCAGTTCGGTGAGCTCAAAAACATCCATGTCACCCACCGGGGCTGTTATCTCGACAACGTCAAGATCTCCGACGAGACCATCGAGAGCCTTGGGCTTATGGACGGCTACTTTTTTTCCTTTCTCCTGAAGGTGGATCCCTCCAGCGCCCACGTGGGAGGCATGAACCTCTTTGGGAAATATTTCGGCGATTACGCCCAGGATATCGAGATGAAGGTGGAGTATGACTAATGCCGGGACGTTTCCGCCCCGGCATCCTTTCTGTCTCAGTTTAATTTTTCTCGCAGTTGATTCTGCGGATCCCCGCCTCACGGCAGTTCACCTCTTTGATCTTCTCCGGCGGAAGCTTGTACTCATGCCTCGCGTCCAGAAGTCCGTTGATCTCCTGCTGCACATCTGACACCTGGGTGTAGCAGTAGCCCACCACGTAGGGCAGCCGCTTGATGGCCGTGGTGATCTTGTCAAAGCGGGCAAGGAATTCCTCCTGGGTGGATACGGTATTGCCGTAGCCCCAGTCCCCTTCTCCGCCGCCGGAGAAGGCGATGCCTCCGAACTCACTGATGATAATCGGCTGGCCCCGATAGGGGAAGCCCTCCGCCATGGAGGATTTGAACTGGCTGTGATAGATCTCCGAGCTCATCAGCTTCTCCAGATTGCCGTTGTACCGCTCAAAAAAGACGTCACCGTCCTCCTCGTAATCGTGGAGGGTGATGATATCCGAGATGGTATGCTCCCACCCGTCGTTGACGATCACCGGCCGCATGCTGTCCATGCTCTTGGTCAGATAGTAGATGCTCTCCGTGAAGGCCTGCTGCTTCCGGTTCGTCTTCACCTTGGAAATTCCCCAGGACTCGTTGAAGGGCGTCCAGGTGATGATGCAGGGGTGGCTGTAATTCTGGCGAACCACCTCCATCCACTCCTTCGTGAACTCCTGCACCGCCTTGTCGCTGAACTCGTAGGCGGCGGCCATCTCGCTCCACACCAGCATTCCCTTCACGTCGCACCAGTACAGGAACCGCTCATCCTCGATCTTCATGTGCTTGCGCAGGCCGTTGTAGCCCATGGCATGGAGCTTGTCAATATCGTCGATGAGGGCCTCCTCGCTAGGGGGCGTCAGGTGAGAGTCCTCCCAGTAGCCCTGATCCAGGATCAGCCGCTGGTAGATGGGCACCCCGTTCATCAGAATATTTCCGGCCTCGATCCGAATCTCCCGCATGCCAAAGTAGGACAGCACCTCATCCACCACCTGGCCATCCTTCCGGATCCGGATAGTCAGATCATAGAGATCCGGGTGGGCCAGGGTCCAGTGATGCACTCCCCAGGGCGATTCCTCCGGGCAGTACACGCTGATGGTGTCATTCACAGTCCCTCTGGTGATCCGCTTCACGGAATCATTGATGGCCGCTCCCTGGAACTCAATCTCCGCCTCGATGGACCAGTCCCCTTCCGTTTCCGCCTTCTCCACCGCGTACTCGATCCGGATGGAGCTGTTCTCCACATCCGGCGTCAGCTTCAGCCCGGACAAATACACCTCAGGCACCGTCTCCATCCACACGGTCTTCCAGATGCCGGTGGTCTGTACGTACCAGCAGCCGAAATTGTCCTTCATCCACCGCTGCTTCCCTCTGGGCTGCTCGATGCTGAGGGAATCCTCCGCCTTTACCGTCAGACGATTGCTCCCCTCTCTCAGGTATCCGGTAATGTCAAAGGTAAACCGAGCATAGCCGCCCCGGTGGTTTCCCACATACTCTCCGTTCACCCAAAGCTTTGTCTCGAAGTCGCTTCCCTCAAAATGAAGCAGCACTCTCCTGTTCTCCAGCTCCTCCCGGGTGATCTCAATGGTACGTCCGTACCACACCATACTGTGATGGGCGGGATCTCCGATACCGCTCAGCTTCGTCTCATAAGTAAAGGGCACCTGAATCTCTCCGTGATTCTCCGGAAACCCGCGGTACCATCTCTCCCCCTCTCCACAATCGCTGTCATCAAACAGAAAGTCCCAGCTACCATTCAGATTCGTCCATGATTTTCTGACCAGCTGAGGCCGGGGATAATCTTTGATGTATGATTTCATAGACAACTCCTTTCCGCCGCCTGGGGCAGCGTCGCATTTTATTTTTCTCTCGCGCCGGAGGTATCCCGGCGCACCAGGGATGTTTTCGGTCTCACCAGATGCTGGCAAAACCGGGCTGACAGCATCAAAACCACATAAATCTTAACCGCAAAGGATAAATTTCGCAACTTAAATTTACTTGCGGAAAGTGAAAAAATCATAATATTCGTAAACAACAGATAAAAAATGGCATTGCCTCCGATCTCCGCCAGACCCTTGCGGAAAACCTCCGCCGCCGTCACCGGAATATTGATCCGGGAGATCCGATCATAGAGGTATACAAACCCCGCGCCGCCGAAAATAAACTGCCAGTCCGGAGGAAATCGCCCGGACAGCGCCCCATTTTGGGCATAGTACACCGCCTCTGGCACCGACAGCAGAACAGCGGCGGCGGCCACCAGCCACTCTCCTTTGTTTTTTCCCTCCGCCCTTCTTTTGCAGAACCAGACGCCTGCGGCAAAATAAAACAGAT
>CAZGRM010000169.1:0-7513 GCA_964528295.1 uncultured Lachnospiraceae bacterium | reverse complement strand
GTAGTTACGGGGTTTGTCGTCTCTGTCTTTTCTATCAACTGTCGAAAACGGGATTATAACAAATATTTTGCGCCGCGTCAAGAATTTATCAATTTTTTTCCGGGGAAGTTTGGGGTGGGAATTTAGGTGTCTGCGGTCCAGGTGGTTACTTGTTGGCTCATGGTCCATAGGCGGGCGTATGGTCCGTTTTGGTTTATGAGGGCGGTGTGGTTTCCCTGCTCGGCCAGGCGGCCCTGGTCGAGGACGAGGATTTGGTCTACGGTCCGGATCGCGGACAGGTTGTGGGCGATGGTGAGTACGGTTTTGTTTTTTACCAGGCGGGTGACGGCTTGTTGGATCAGCATCTCATTTTCCGGGTCCAGGCTGGAGGTGGCTTCGTCCAGGAGGATGATGGGGCGTCCTTCAGGATGGCCCGGGCGATGGAGATCCGCTGTTTTTGGCCGCCGGAAAGGGTCTGGCCGCCCTCGCCCACCGGGGTGTCGAAGCCTTTTTCCATTTCCATGATGAAGTCGTAGCAGCAGGCTTTTTTGGCCGCCTCCACCACCTCCTCCATGGTGGCCTCCGGCTTTCCCAGGCGGATGTTGTTGGCGATGGTGTCCTCAAATAGATATACCTTCTGGAATACGACGCTGACGCAGGAGAAGAGCTGACCCGGGGACAGGTCCCGGATGTCGGTGCCGCCGATCCGGATGGAGCCCGCGCCGCAGTGGTAAAAGCCCAGGAGCAGCTTCATGACTGTGCTTTTTCCGCTTCCGGACCGGCCCGCCAGGGCGGCTATGGAACGCTCGGGTATGTGGAAGGAGAGCCGGTCCAGCACCTGGCCCTTTCCGTAATCGAAGGACACATTTTCAAAGGTAATGTCAAAACGGGACGGTGAGGGGCCCTCCTCCGGGATCCTCCGGCCAGGAAGGCCGGTGATTCTTCCGACCCGGTCCAGGGAGGCTTCCATGACCCGGAGCATGGGGAGCTTGGACACGCTCTGCTCAAAGCCGGAGAACATCATCATGGAGGCGGCCAGCAGCGTCAAATAGGCGGCCGGCTCCAGCTCCCCGGCAAGGGCGGCAAGGGAGACGATCAGCGCCACGGCGCAGCCGGCCAGACGGACCAGGACCTGAAACAGGGTCACGCCCCGCACAAAGCCCCGCTCCACCTGGTAGGAACGCAGATTGCCCCGGCGGAATACCCGCCCAAGCTCCCCGTCGCCGCCCTTCACCCCGTAGGCCTTCGCCGTCATGATTCCCTGGGCATACTCCAGCACCGCCGCCCCCAGCTCTGCCTGGGTATTCTGTCTGAGCATTCCCAGATCCTTTCCCGTTTTCCGCAGATACAGAAACAGAAGCAGGGCCGGGAGCAACGCTCCCAGGGAGGCCAGGGCGATCCGCCAGTCAAATACAAACAGAAAGAGGCAGGTCACCACTGTCATCACAAAGCCATTGACCACCTTGTCCAGAAGGAACATGGCGTACATCTCTACAAAGCTCAAATCTGTGGTCAGGCAGGCGGCGAGATCTCCCGGGGCATGGGAATCGAAGAAGGACATGGGAGCGTCCTTCAGAATCTCTCCGATTCTAAGCCGCTGCCGGGCCGTCATCTCAAAGCCTGCCCCGGACTGAAACCGCAGGGTCAGATAGCGGAAAAGCACCTGCCCCGCCAGACCTGCCAGCAGCACCGCCGCCACCACCAAAAGCTCACCGCCTAAGAAGCCTTCCCCGGCGCTCGAAAAGGTATAAAACGCGGCCATCAGCGGAAATACATGGAAGACCGCCTCCCAAAATCCAAACACAAATCCCAGTATGATCCTGGGACGCTGGCTGCCCGACAGCTCCAGCACCCTTTTGATCAGACTATACACGCGCGTCACCTCCCAGACTCCAATTTTCCGTGCTGACACAGGCCTTCCACAGCCTGGCATACTCGGGACAGTCCTTTAGCAGGGTATCATGGGTTCCGGCCCCCACCAGCCTTCCCTGCTTCATCACCAAAATCTGCCGCGCCGACACCGCGGTCCTGAGCCGGTGCGCGGCCATGACCACGGTTTTCTTTTCCATCAGCCGTCCCAGCGCCTGCTGTACCTTGTATTCATTCTCCAGATCCAGGCTTGCGGTGGGCTCATCCAGCAAAAGGATGGGGGCGTCCTTTAAAAAGGCTCTGGCGAGGCAAACGCGCTGGCGCTCCCCGGCGGACACCAGCCCTCCGCCGTTTCCCACCACCGTATCCCACCCCTTTTCCAGCCGCTCCAGGATCTCCCGGCACCCGGCCGCCGAAATGGCCGCCTCCAGCTCCCACTCCTGTGCCTCCGGCTTTCCCAGCAAAATATTGTCCCGGATGGTCCGATCGAAGAGGAAATTGTCCTGGTCCACGATGCTGACAAGCTCCATCAGCTGCTCCTGGGGAATCTGGCGGATATCCCTTCCTCCGACGCGAATCTGGCCCGAGGTCACGTCCCAAAAGCGGGCGATCAGCCGCAGCAGCGTAGTCTTTCCGGAGCCGGACTCCCCCACTATGGCCGTCAGTCCCGCCGCCGGAATCAGGGCGCTGACCTCCCGCACCGTCTCCTCATTTCCGTAGGAGAAGGATACCTGCTCCAGGGACAGTTCAAACCCAACCACAGGGACCGGGGCGTCGGGATAGCCGGGCTCCTCCCGGGAAAGAAATTCCTCCACCTCCTGCTCCGTCTTCACAATGACCGCAAAATTGTCGATAAATTCTGTCAGCTTAATTAGGGGCGGAATCAGGGCGAAGGAAAGCAGGAGGAACAATAGCAGTGCGGCAAGAGAAATCTCCCCCCGCCGAAGCAGCGCCAGTCCCACCGGCAGAACTCCTGTGACCGAGGCCGGAAGGATGACGCTGTAGGCCGCGTTGTAGGGCCAGTTGTGCCTGTACCAGGCCAGGGTGAAATCCCGGAAGGAAAGGACCGCCTCCTTCATCTTCTCAAAGGTATTTCCTCCCCGGTTGAATACCTTGATCACCTCGATCCCGTTGATATATTCCACCACGATTTTATTCAGCCGCTCCCCCGCCGCCATAAATTTTCCGTAGCGCTCCCCGTATCCCCGGAACATTCCCTTCATGATCAGGACCCCCGCAGGAAGTGTCACCAGGGCGCTGAGGGCCAGCTTCACATTCAGGTACAGCATCAGCCCGAAGACCAGGAGGAAGGCGGACAGGTTCCCGGTGACCTCCGGAATCACGTGAGCCAGGGGATATTCCAGCTTTTCCACCTCATCCAGAATCAGGTTTTTGTATTCCCCCAGGGAAGCCCTCTTGATGGTCCCCATGGACAGCCGGTTCATTTTTTCAGTCAGCGCCACCCGGATCTTCTCCAGAATCCGAAAGGCACTGCGGTGGGAGATCAGGGTGCTGCCTCCCTGCAGGAGCCCCTGAAGGACACACGCCCCGGCCGCAAATCCTCCCATAAGAAGAAGGCCCCGCCGGTCTGAACCGCCCTCCAGGCAGATTTCGGCCATCCGCCACAATGCCAGGTACGGAAGGATCCCGCACACCACTCCCAAAATAGACAGCGCCGCCGACAGAGCCAGAAAGGCCCTCTCTCCGCCGGCAAACCGCAGAATTCCCCTCCATGTACTGTGTTTTTTCTTCCCAGCCTTTTTTCTGTCTCTCATCATAGCCGCTCTTCCCTCTGCCCTACTAAGCTCTGTCCCCGCACCCCGTAGGGAAAGCAGACCGGGATCCGCAATACGGGATGGGTAAACACCTCCGCCTCCACCTCAAAAACCTCCCGGAGCATGCGGGGCGTGACCACCTGCTCCGGCGGCCCCTCCAGGTACTTTTTTCCCTCCCGGATCGTCACCAGATAGTCCGAGAACATGATCGCGTGATTTATGTCATGGAGCACCATCACCACCGTCACACCGTTTTGCCGGTTCAGCCGCCTGAGAAGCTGCAGGATCTCCAGCTGGTGGGAGAGGTCCAGATAGGTGGTGGGCTCGTCCAGGAAAAGGATTCCCGTTTTCTGTGCCAGTGCCATGGCGATCCAGGCCCTCTGCCGCTGCCCGCCGGAGAGCCGGTCCAGCTCCCGGTCCGCCAGAGCAGTCATATTGGTACTCTCCAGGGCCCACCGGATGATGGCCTCATCCTCCTCCCTCAGCCCGGACAGCCGGGACCGGTAGGGGTACCGTCCATACTCCGCCAGATCCCGCACCGTGATGCCGGCCGGCGACTGGGCTCCCTGGGGAAGGAGAGCCAGCTTCTGAGCCACCGCCCTCGCGGGCATGCGGTGGATCGCCTCCCCGTCCAGATAGACGGTCCCCTCCGACGGGGTCATCAGCCGGGCCATGGTTTTCAGAATCGTGGATTTGCCGGAGCCGTTGGCCCCGATCAGTGTTGTGATTTTGCCGGAAGGGATCTCCAGGTCAAAATTTTGAAAAACCGGATTCCCATGATAGCCCGCCGTCACATTCTCCGCTTTTATGTCGTATCTCATTTGTTTACCTCTATTCTAAAACCTGCGCAGCAAATATAGAAAATAGGGGGCCGCCAGTATGGAGATCACCACCCCCGCCGGAATTTCCAGACCGGGAAGCAGCACCCGGCCCGCCGTATCCGCCAGCACCAGCAAGATGCCGCCGGTCAGCATGGAGGCGGACAGCAGTCCGAGATGGCGCCCTCCGGTCAGCCGGCGGGCTATATGGGGAGCCACCAGCCCGATGAAGCTGATGCCGCCGCTGACGGAGACACAGCTGGCGGCCAGCGCCGAGGCCAGAAACAGCAGCCGCCGGCGCTCCCGCCCCACCGAAACGCCTAGGGACGCCGCGGCCTCCTCCCCCAGCAGGAGCACATCCATCTCCCTTGCCCGGAAAAATAAAAGAGGAGTCAGCACCAGCAGATAAGGAAACAGAATCCGCACCTGATACCAGCTGGTCCCCCAAAGATTCCCCGCCAGCCACCGGGCCACCAGCTGATAGACGCTGCTTTCCAGGTCCGCACCCAGAATGGTCATCAGCGCCGAGAACCCGGCGGAGGCCCCGATGCCTCCCAGCAGGAAATGGGCCGGCCGGATTCTGCCCCTCCTCCAGGAGAAGCCATAGAGCAGGGCCGCCACCAGCAAGCCCCCGGCCAGAGCGAAGATGGGCCGGTAAAATTTGGTGTCGATATGCAGTGCGGGAAACAGCCCAAGGAAAAGCATGACAAAAAAGCCGGCGCCGGCGTTGATGCCTAGGATCCCCGGATCGGCCAGAGGATTATCCGTAACGGTCTGCAGGGCGCAGCCGGAGAGGGCCAGCCCCATGCCGCACAGCACCGCCAGCAAAATCCTGGGCAGCCGTATGTTCAGCAGCACCAGGGAGGCGCCGCCCTGGTCCGAATGAAGGATTTCCCCCAGCAGATCCGGCAGATAGATCCTGGAATACCCGCAGTTGAGGGAAAACACCGCCGAGACTCCCAGCAGCAGACCGAGAATCAGCAGGATAGGCCATGTCCGTTGTCTTTTCATTCCTTACTCCTTCCGTCCCCGTAGACCAGCAGCAGAAAGGCCGGGACGCCGATCACCGACACCAGCGCCCCCACCGGCGTATCGTAGGGCGCGTACAGCATCCGGGCCGCCACATCCGCCAGCACCAAAAGGATCGCCCCCAGCAGCATGGCGGCGGGCACGATCCTTCTGTAATCCGTTCCCACCAGCCTGCGGACCACGTGGGGCACCAAAAGACCCACAAAGGAAATCCCCCCGGCCAGGGACACGCTTACCCCCGCCAGCAGCAGTACCGTAAAAAGCCCGGCGAAGCGCGTCATCCCCACATTCACCCCGAGGCCCGCGGCGCTCTCCTCCCCCAGCGCCAGGATGGAAAGCTTCGGGGCAAGAAGGAGCCCCGCCGCCATCGCCGCAAAGAGCCAGGGGAGGGCCGCCTTTACCTGGGGCCACAGCACGCCGGAGAGGCTCCCCGCCGTCCAGAAGGAGAGATCCTTGGAAAGACCGAAGGCGAGGGCGATGCCCTGGCTCAGGGCCGTCAAAAAAGCCGACACGGCGCAGCCCGCCAGAATCAGGCGGACCGGCTGGGCCTTTCCGCCCTTCGTCCCAAGTCCGTATACCATCCCGGCCGCCAGCACCGCCCCGGCAAAGGCAAAGGCCATCTGCCCCCCGGAGGAGAGAGAGGGAAAAATCACCGCGGCAAGGGCCACCAAAAAGCAGGCGCCGGCGTTGATGCCCAGCAGCCCCGCGTCCGCCAGCGGATTCCCTGTGATTCCCTGCATTATGGTGCCGGCAAGGGCAAAGGACGCCCCGGTGACGCAGGCCGCCCCGGCTCTTGGCAGCCGCATTTCCACCATGATCTGGGAAAGCTGGGGCGAAATATCTCCCCGGAGGATTCCGAAAACCAGCTCCCCCGGAGTGCCTCCGGCTACTCCCACGCTCACCGAGAGCAAAATGGACGCCAGCAAAACCATCGCCGAAAGGAGGAGAAAGACTCCGTATCCCGCGGGGGAAAAACGCCGCTGCCCAAGGGCGGCGGCGCGCTTTTCGGATCGGGTTTTACTGGTCCACATTTTCATGATTGATTACTGCGTTTGCCATTTGCTCCATGTAAATGAGCTTTCCGTTGGGGGTGTAGGCCAGGTTGTACTGGGTCTCGTTCAGTCCGCAGTACACATTCCCGCTCTGGACCGCCTTCAGAGCGCTCCATGTGGGGAAATCCGCTGTTTCTCCCACCGTTCCGTCATCGCTGAAGAAAAAGATATGGTCCGCGTCAATCTGAGAGAAGTATTCGGCGTCCACCACCTCGCCCCAGACGTCCTCCGGCACGCCGGAGGAGGGCGGCAGCTTCAGAGCGTCGTATGCCAGCTCCCCGGGGCCGCCGGTGCGATAGACATAGTAGGAGCCGGCCCGCACGGAGTTTTTCTCGATCACCGCAAAGGTCTCCTCTCCCACCACCGCCTTGACCTGGGCGGACAGCTCCTCCGCTTTGGCGTCGTAGTCCTTGAGCCACTGCTCCACCAGCTCTTCCTCCCCGAACCATTGGCCCAGCTGCCGGAATCTTCCCCGCCAGTCCACATAATTGATGTCGTCCTCCAGCATGACGGTGGGCGCGATCTGGCTGAGCTGATCGTACACGCTTTCATGGCGAATATTCATGATGATCAAGTCCGGCTGGAGCTCCGCTATTTTTTCCAGGTTCAGCTCTCCCACAGAGCCGGAGTAGTTTCCCACCACCTCCACCTTGTTCTCCGTGAAGTATTCCTCCAGATAGGAGGGCACCGTCACCCCGTCAAACATGCTGGTGTTGGCGGAGCCCACGAAGGGAACTCCCAGGATGATCAACTCATCCGCCGAACCGGATACGTCCACCACCCGCTGGGGATTGGCCGGGATCTCGGCAGTCCCCTTCATGTGTTCCACTGTGATTGTCTCGCCTGCCTGAGAGGCGTCTTCCCCGGCGCTCACCCACATTGCCGCCGAAAATACCGTCATCAGGCTAAACAGTACCATGAAAAGCCTTTTCATTTTTTCCTCCTTGTCCCATGGGCGCGTTTTGCGGGCGCCCACGCAATGTATTTAGTT
>CAZGRM010000168.1:0-7519 GCA_964528295.1 uncultured Lachnospiraceae bacterium | reverse complement strand
GCAGAAGCAGAAGCTTATCCGGGACCGTCCCTGATCATCGCTTACGCTCCCTGTATCAACCATGGTATCAAGAAGGGCATGAGCAAGGCTCAGACTGAGGAAGAGCTGGCTGTAAAGGCTGGATACTGGCATCTGTTCCGGTTCAACCCGGCGGCAGAGTCCAAGTTCACCCTGGATTCCAAGGCTCCGTCGGGAGACCTGATGGAGTTCCTGAACGGCGAGGTACGTTACAACTCCCTGAAGCGCGCGAATCCGGAGAGAGCAGAGAAGCTCTTTGCGAAGAACGCGGCCTGCAACAAGGAGAGATACGAGTATCTGAACAAGCTGATCACTCTCTACGCAAAGACCGAGTAATCGATAAACAAAACAGGGCGCCGCTTTTGCGGCGCCTTATTTAATTTTATTTTACAGTTTCCATTTTCTATGATAAGATGTATGGCAGTGAGAAAAGTAAGGAACAAAAGGGCGGGGTGAGATGGGCTTGAAAAGAAAAAACAGAAGAGAAGGGCAAGCCATGGAGCGAGGCGCTAGGAACTGTCGGGAGCCGGAGGGTGTGACACTGTTTAATTTCCTCCTGGCGCTGATCGGCTGCGTTTTCCTTTTCTGCGGCTCCGTGGTCCTGGTCCTGAATCTGAGAACCATCTACTATTTTGATATTTCCTACCTGAATCTGACAGAGGAGACGGGTATGAGTACCCAGCAGATCCGGGAAAACTATGATGTGCTGATCGACTACAATTTGTTTACGAAAGGAATCCACAAACTGGAGTTTCCTGATTTTCCTATGTCGGAGCGGGGAGAGATTCATTTCCGGGAGGTGAAACGGATCTTTTTGGCGATCCAATACCTGACTATTCTCTCAGGCATCCTCTTTCTTCTGGGGCTGATCCGCCAGCTCTCCAGGAGGGACTGCAAAAGCTTGAAGCTTCTCTCCATTTTTTCCGTCTTGATTCCTGTGGCTCTGGGGATGGCTGTGGCTTTGAACTGGGAGCGATTTTTCATCGGTTTTCATGAGCTGGTGTTTTCCAATGACTACTGGCTCTTTGATCCCTCCACCGACCCGGTGATTTTGATTTTGCCGGATGAGTTTTTTCTTCACTGTGCGGGAGCAATTCTGATATTTATTCTCCTGGGGGCTATGGTGTCGGGGGCGGTGTATCGGTTATTGCGGGGGAGAGGATGAATGCGCCGGTGGAGTGCTTTTCGCCGGATGCATGGCTTTCGCCGGACGCCTGCGGGCCAGGGAATCTCACGTGTGCCGCCTGCGCCCCGGACATCCGCATAAAATGTTCGCCATCATAAGACATAAATGTCTTCTGCTGTCGTACATTTTATGCGAATGTCCGTTGCGATGTCGGACACTGCGAGACACCCTGGCCCGCAGGCTGGACTGTGCAAAATGCGGATGCGGATATAAGTATTGAAAAAATATATTATATATAATAAATGAAAAAACAGTAAACCAAGTGGATTCTCACCACCCCATAGCATACCAGTAAACAGCCGTTGGGGCAGGTGGGGGGCTTTCCCAAACAATGTGAGGGCGCTTTTAGGCGCAGGTGAGATCCACTGCTTACGGAGACTTAGGGACGAAGGCTCTCCTGAGTCCCTTAGTCGGAGTTAGCAGTTAGCTCACTGGAGGTTCCGCCTATCGCGGAGCGATTTTAAATGGCGGAACCGATCTGCCAGGCCTGCGAAGCAGGCGTGGCCTTACCCGTGCCGTTGCCCGGGTTTGGGAAAGCCCCCCACCTGCCCCAGCGGCGTCCTAAAAAAAAAAAAACGGAGGCAAACCAAAATGACCTTATCAAACCTACCACAATACCGCTTACTACAGCAGGAAACCATCCAGGATATCCATGCCGAGGGCTACCTTTTAGAGCATATTAAGACCCACGCCCGCGTCCTTGTACTGGAAAATGATGATGAAAACAAAGTATTTAACATCGCTTTCCGCACCACTCCCACTGACAGCACCGGCGTAGCTCACATCACGGAGCACAGTGTCCTCTGTGGCAGCCGGAAATTTCCCTCGAAGGATCCTTTTGTGGAGCTGGTAAAGGGATCTTTGAACACTTTCCTGAACGCCATGACCTACCCGGACAAAACCATGTACCCGGTGGCGAGCTGCAATGACAAAGATTTTTGCAATCTGATGCACGTCTACCTCGACGCGGTATTTTATCCAAACATATATAATAAGGAAGAAATCTTCCGGCAGGAGGGCTGGCACTACGAGCTGGACTCCCCGGAGGGGGAGCTGACCTACAACGGCGTGGTCTATAATGAGATGAAGGGGGCCTACTCCGCTCCGGAGGAGGTTCTCGACCGGGAGATTATGAATACTCTGTTCCCGGACAACACCTACGGCGTGGATTCCGGCGGAGACCCGGAGCATATCCCGGAGCTGACCTATGAGGACTTCCTGGCCTTCCACCAGAAATACTACCATCCCTCCAACAGCTACATTTATCTCTATGGAAATATGGACGCCCAGGAGCGGCTGACCTGGCTGGATGAGGAATACCTGAGCCGGTTTGAGGCATTGGAGGTGGACTCCGCCATTCCCCTACAGCAGCCCTTCGAGAGCCGCCGGGAAATCTACCGGAAATATCCCGTGTCTGAGTCCGACTCTCTGGAGGACAACACCTACCTGTCCTACAATGCGGTGATCGGCACCAGCCTGGATGTGGAGCTGTGCAACGCTTTTGCGGTGCTGGAGTACACCCTGCTGTCCTCCCCGGGAGCTGTGCTGAAGCAGGCTTTGCTGGACGCGGGGATCGGCAAGGATATTATGAGCTCCTATGAGAGCGGAGTGCGCCAGCCCTTCTTCAGCATCATTGCCAAAAACAGCAACGGGCGGGACAAGGACCGCTTCGTGGAGCTGATCAGGAGCACCCTGGAGGAGACGGTGAAAAAGGGGCTGGATAAAAAGGCCCTCTACGCCGGGATCAACACCATGGAATTCAAATTCCGGGAGGCGGACTACGGCTCCTTCCCCAAGGGGCTGATATACGGGATCGATGTGTATGACAGCTGGCTGTATGATGACAGCGCCGCCTTCGATTACCTGAAACAGCTTTCCGTCTACGACACACTGAAAAAGAAGGTGGAGACCGGCTACTTTGAAGAGCTGGTTCAGACCTGGCTTTTGGACAACACCCACGCCACTGTGGTGGTGGTGGAGCCGGAGCAGGGATTGACGGCCCGGAAGGATCAGGCGGTGCGGGAAAAGCTGCGGGCGATGAAGGACTCCATGAGCGGCCAGGAGCTGGAGGCCATGGTGGAGCGGACGAAGAAGCTGTGGGAATTCCAGGAGACGCCCTCCACCCCGGAGGAGCTGGAGACCATCCCCATGCTGGACCGGCAGGATATCGGCCGGGAGGCCGCCCGATTTTACAATGAGGAGTACGAGTGGTCCGGTGTGAAGGTGCTGCACCACGACGTATTCACCAACGGAATCGCCTACCTGGACCTGCTGTTTGACATCAACCGGGTGGACCGGGAGGATGTGGGATATCTGGGAATTTTGAAGGCCGTGCTCTCCATGGTAAACACGGAGCATTATACCTATCAGGAATTAAATAACGAAATCAATGGAAACACGGGAGGGATTTCTCCGGGGATCAGCGTATTCCCGGTGCCGCCCCAGGGCAAGACCATCCGGGCCTTTGCGGGAATAAGGGCCAGTGTTCTCTACGACAAGCTGCCCTACGCCCTGGACATGGCCAGGGAGATTTTGCTCACCTCCGATTTCTCGGACGACAAACGGCTGTACGAGATCCTGGCCAGACTGAAATCCAGACTGTCCATGCACCTGAATTCCTCCGGGCACACGGCGGCGGCCGTGCGGTCCCTGGCAGGCTTCTCCCAGGTCAGCGCCTTCAATGACGCCATCAGCGGCATTGCCTTCTACCGGTTGGTGGAGGAGCTGGAGAAAAACTTTGAGGAGAGAAAGGAAGAGCTGCGGGCGAAGCTGGAAAAGCTCCGCAAGGAGCTGTTCTGCCGGGAGGGACTTTTCGTCAGCCTGACCTGTGACAGGGAAGGACTGGAGCGGCTGAAAGAGGCCTTCGGAGCCTTTGCGGGGGAACTTCCCTCCACAGAGCTTCCGAAAAAGGACAATGTCCTCCTGACGGAAAAGAAGAAGGAAGGCTTCATGACCCCCGCCCAGGTACAGTATGTGGCCCGGACCGGGAACTTCCTGGAGAAGGGATACTCCTACACAGGGCTGCTGCGGATCGTGAAGGTGATGATGAGCTACGACTATCTGTGGCAGAACATCCGGGTGAAGGGAGGCGCCTACGGCTGCATGAGCTCCTTCGGGCGGATGGGAGACAGCTATTTCGTCTCCTACCGGGATCCGAACCTGAGAAAGACGAACCAGGTGTACGACGGGGTGCCGGAGTATCTGGAGAGCTTCCGGGCCGATGAGCGGGAAATGACCAAATACATCATCGGCACCATCAGCGATCTGGACACCCCCCTGACGCCGGCATCCAAGGGCAGGCGGTCGTTGAACGCCTACTTCACGGGGCTGACCTTCGAGGAGGTCCAGAAGGAGCGGGACGAGATCCTGGCGGCGGAGCCGGAAAAAATCCGCGGGCTGGCTCCCCTGGTGCGGTCCATCCTGGATCAGGATTATTTCTGCGTGATCGGAAACGAGGAGAAGATTCGGGAAGAAGAGGAAATGTTCGACGCCATTGAGATGCTGATATAAAAAAGCTGATACAGGAATCAGCAGACGCGGGGATGAGCTGATATGAGAATGAACGGATATAAAAATTAGGAGTAAATATGGAAAACGCACAGTTTAAATCCGGCTTTGCCACTTTGATCGGCAGGCCCAACGTGGGAAAATCGACCTTGATGAACCATTTAATCGGTCAAAAAATTGCCATAACCTCAAACAAACCCCAGACGACCCGAAACCGGATTCAGACCGTCTACACCTCCAAGCAGGGGCAGATCGTATTTCTGGACACCCCGGGAATCCACAAGGCGAAAAACAAGCTGGGGGAGTACATGGTGAACGTGGCGGAGCGAACCCTCCAGGAGGTGGACGTGGTGCTGTGGCTGGTGGAACCCACCAGCTTCATCGGCAAGGGGGAGCGGCACATTGCGGAGCAGCTGAAAAAAGCCAACGTCCCCGTGATTCTGATCATGAACAAAATCGAC
The DNA here is from genome assembly GCA_964528295.1 of uncultured Lachnospiraceae bacterium. Lineage (GTDB taxonomy): Bacteria > Bacillota > Clostridia > Lachnospirales > Lachnospiraceae > Choladousia. Next base: position 2,347 of record CAZGRM010000168.1, on the reverse strand, counting down.
ACGGTGGAGAAGGAAAAGCTGGAGGGCTTTATGGAGGCCTATCGCTCCATCTATGATTTTGAGGAGATGATCCCGGTGTGTGCCCTCCGGGGCCAGAATCTGGAGGCGGTGATCCGGGCCATCTTCCGGTTCCTTCCCTACGGCCCGAAATTTTATGACGACGACACCGTCACCGACCAGCCTCAGCGCCAGATCGTGGCGGAGCTGATCCGGGAAAAAGCGCTGCGCTGCCTGGAGGAGGAGATCCCCCACGGGATCGCCGTCTCCATTGAGCGGATGAAGGAGCGCCCCGGCGGCATGATCACGGATATCGACGCCACCATCATCTGCGAGCGGGAGTCCCACAAGGGAATCATCATCGGAAAGGGCGGTGCCATGCTGCGCCGTATCGGCTCCCAGGCCCGCCGGGAGGTGGAGAAGATGCTGGAAACGCAGGTGAACCTCCAGCTCTGGGTCAAGGTGAAAAAGGACTGGCGGGACAGTGATTTCATGATCAAAAACTTCGGCTACGACAAAAATAACTGACCGCCGGCACAGTGCGGTCCCCTGCGGAAGCAGGGGACCGGCCAAAGAAAAACCGATATAGAGATAAGAAAGGACCGAAATGAGTGAGCCTCTGAAAGTCCGGGGGATGGTTCTTCAGGCCACCCCCTCCGGCGAATATGACAAACGAACCGTGATCCTGACAAAGGAGCGGGGAAAAATCACAGCCTTCGCCAGAGGCGCCAGAAAGCAGAAGAGTCCTCTGCTGGCCGCCGCCTCCCCCTTCGTCTTCGGCACCTTCACCGTCTACGAGGGCAGAGACGCCTACACCCTGGTCCAGGCCGAGGTATCCAACTACTTCATGGAGGTGAAGGAGGATTTTGAGGGTACCTGCTACGGCTGCTATTTTATGGAGGTGGCGGCCTACTACACCCGGGAAAATCTGGACGCCTCCCAGGTGCTGAACCTGCTGTACGCCACCCTGCGGGCCCTCTCCAACGAGAAGCTGGACAATGAGGTGATCCGCTGTGTTTTTGAGATGAAGGCCATGGTGCTGAACGGGGAATATCCCTATGACATTGTGAACGACACCTCCCTCTCGGCCTCCACCCGCTACACTCTGGCTTACGTGCTCCAGGCTCCTATCCAGAAGCTGTACACCTTCACCCTGGCCCCGGAGACCTTCCGGGAGTTCCGGCGGGTCCAGGATCAGTTCAACCGCCTGTACATAGACCGGGACTTCAAATCCTTTGAGATTTTAAAAACAATGGTTGAAACGAAGCGGTTTTGAATGTATAATAGGAAAGATTCATACGAGCGACAGCTCATGGGAGGAACGACAGTGACGAAAAAGAGAGCGGCGGCCGCGGCCGCGTTGACTGCTTCCATCCTGCTGCTGGGCGGCTGTGAGATGCTGAGCCAGGAGGAGGAGTGGACGCCCCGGGAGTCGGGAGCCATCTCCGTCGGTGAGGACGGGACAATCACAGAATACATCAGCGAGACGCTGGACCAGGCCTATTACAGCAGCAGCGAGCTCCAGAATATGATCAACTCCGAGGTGAGTGATTACAATAGTAAAAACGGGGAAAATTCCGTGACTCTGAAGAGCTTTGAGACGGAGGGCAGCCAGGTGACACTGGAGCTGGAGTATGCGAAGGGAGCGGATTACGCCGCCTTCAACAATGTGGAGTTCTACTATGGTTCCATGATCAACGCCCAGCTGGAGGGCTATCTTTTTGACGTTTCCTATAAAAAAGTGAAGAATGGCGTGGTTCAGGGCTCCGCCGTTTCGGGCACCGAGGTGCTGAAAAATATGACTGCCGAGGTCCTGGTGGTCCGGGCTCCCCTGGAGGTGCATGTGCCGGGAGATGTGTTGTTTACCAGCACCAACGCGGAGGTGCTGTCCTCCAGCACGGTGAACGCCACCGGAGAGTCCCAGAGCGGGGAGGATGAGGGGCTTGTGCTTCCCTCCAGCGCCGTTTACCGGGATCAGAAGGAGGCCGGCTTCGAGGAGGAGGCGGCGGCAAAGCGGGTGTATATCATTTTTGAGACAGAGTGAGAAGCGCCCTAGGGGAAAGCGTGAAGATGCGGAAAACGCATTTTTCAAGGAGGACCGGAGTGGTCCTGATATAGAGAAAAGGCGGCAAAGGCCGCGGCTAAGAGGAGGACGAGTATGGAAAAGACAATGGAAAAAATCGTATCGCTGGCAAAGGGCAGAGGCTTCGTATACCCCGGCTCCGAGATCTACGGCGGACTGGCCAATACATGGGATTACGGCAATCTGGGCGTGGAGCTGAAGAACAACGTGAAAAAGGCCTGGTGGCAGAAGTTCATTACGGAGAATCCCTACAACGTGGGTGTGGAC
>CAZGRM010000167.1:1289-7564 GCA_964528295.1 uncultured Lachnospiraceae bacterium | reverse complement strand
GGTGGTGCTGCTGGACCACGGCCGGGTGGTGGGCACCGGCACCTCCAAGGAGATGGTGGACCTCTACAAGCGGCTGCTGGTACATCAGGGACCGGGGGAGGAAAGCAAGGAGCCGGCAGAGCGGGAGCCGGTGAAAAAGCAGGGCTGGATCACCCCCTTTGAGATGAACCCCGGCGCGCTGGAGTACGGGGACAAGCGGGCCGAGATGCTGGGCTTTATGGTGCTGGACGGGGAGGGACTTCCCACCAACACCATCGAGAAGGGCGGCGCCTTTACCATGAAGGTGCGGGTGCGGTTCCATGAGGAGATTACCGATCCCATCTTTGCCTTCACCATCAAGGACATGCGGGGAACGGAGATCACGGGGACCAACACCATGTTTGAGCGGATCACCCCTCCCTCCGGGAAGCCGGGGGATACGGTGGTGGTGTCCTACACCCAGAGGGCGGACCTGCAGGGCGGGGAATATTTGATTTCCTTTGGTCTCACCGGGTATCGTGACGGGGAATTTGTGGTGTACCACCGGCTGTACGATGCCTGCAGCCTGGTGATTGTGTCGTCAAAGAATACGGTGGGCTTTTACGATATGAACTCGGAGATTCAGATCGAGAAGGAATAGGGAAAGGAATCGGGGAAGCATGGAAAAGGAATGGATCGGGAAGGTGGAGCTGGATTACCGGTTTTACCCCGGGGAGGATAAGTACAGCGACGGAGCCATTGAGGATGAGATGCTGGAGCTGGCGAAGCGGCTCGGCGCGGGGAGGGAGGCGGATCAACCGGCACCGGGCCATGCCGGGGAAACCCGGGAAGCGGCGCCGGATGGCGGTTATCTGGAGCGGACGATCGCGGAGCGGAAGAGCTGGCCCATCCTGTATCATTTTTCCCATCTCAGAGAAAATATCATAGAGTGGCTGCCTATGACCGGGCAGGAGCGTGTGCTGGAGGTGGGGGCCGGACCCGGAGCCATCACCGGAGTGCTGTCGAGAAAGGCGGCCCGGGTGGTCTGCAACGATCTGTCCAGAAAACGGAGTCTGATCAACGCCTTCCGCCACCGGGACCGGGACAATGTGAAAATTCTGGTGGGAAACTTCCAGGATGTGGAGCAAAATCTGACGGAGCAGTTTGATTTGATTACTCTGATCGGTGTTTTTGAGTATGCCCAGTCCTACATTCAGACGGAGAACCCTTATGTGGATTTTCTGACCAGGATCCGCCGCCATCTGGCGCCGGGCGGGCGGATTGTGATGGCCATCGAGAACCGCCTGGGGCTGAAATACTGGGCGGGAGCCACGGAGGACCACACCGGGGTGTACTTCGAGGGGCTGGAGGGCTATCCCACCACCAGCTACGCCAGGACCTTTTCCAAGCCGGAGCTGGAGCGGGTGATCCGGGATGCGGGGATGGAGGATTTTCTGTTTTATTACCCTTACCCGGACTATAAATTTGCGGAGCGGATTTATTCGGACGGTTATCTTCCCAAGAAAGGGGAGCTGAACCGGAACCGGCAGAATCTGGACCGGGAGCGGATGCGGGTGTTTCAGGAGGAGCGGGTGTACGATTCTCTCATCGAGAGCGGACTGTTTCCGCTGTACTCCAATTCCTTTTTGGTGATTATAAAGGGGTAGGAGGGATACGATGATTCTTTTTTCCAAATATTCAAATGAGCGGGCCCCCCGGTTTCGGATTCGGACCGATATTCTGACCCGGGAGGCTTTGGGGACCGGGGAAAAGTGGGTGCGGAAATCCCCCTGCTCTTCGGAGGCCCGGGACCATGTGAGGGGAATCTATGAGAGCTGCCGGAGACTGTCCGCCGACCTGGATGGGACCGGACTTTTGGTGAACCGGTGCGAGCTGAGAGACGGTGCGGCGGAGTTTCCCTTTTTGGAGGGGGAAACGCTGGAGGAGCGGCTGGACGGACTGCTGAAGCGGGGGAAGCTGGAGGAGCTGAAGGCGGAGATTGGCCGGTACTTTTCCATGTTTTCCGGGGAAACGGTGCCCTTTCAGGAGACGGAGGCGTTTCGGCGGGTCTTTGGCAGCATTTCCTTTGAGGAGCCCCAGACATGCCGGACGGTGTCTGACATTGATATGATTTTTTCCAATGCCCTGGCATCCGGGGAGGGCTATGAGCTGATCGACTATGAGTGGACCTTTGATTTCCCAATCCCCGTAAAATATATACAGTACCGCTGCCTCTACTATTATATACTGGGAAATTCCAAGCGGGATGAGCTGACCCGGGGCAATCTCTACCGGGAATTCGGCATCAGCCGGGGGGAGCAGGAGCGGTTTGAGGAGATGGAACGGGGATTCCAGTCCTATATGCTGGGAAATTATACGCCGGTGTGGAAGCTGTACGATGAGGTCTCCCAGGGAGTGATTCCGGTGCTGCCGCTGGTGAAGAGGGAGAGCGCCCGCAGGCGGGAGCAGGAGGTGGAGGTCTATTTCGACGACGGCAGAGGCTTCGGCACCTGGAGCATGAGAAAATATACCTCCGGGCCGGGGGAGGAGGGAAGGATTTCTCTTCGGATCCCCCTGCCGGAGGGGACGAAGGCGCTGCGGGTGGATCCCTGCGGCCACAGGAGCGTGGTGCGGCTGGAGCGGCTGCGCCAGGGAGGCGCGAAGCTGAGCTTCCGTTCCAACGGCTCCCGGGCGGACAACGGAGATTTCATTTTCGATACGGAGGATCCCCAGTTTTACATTGCGCCGGGGGCGGACAGCCGGGAGCCGGTGGAGATCATGTTCCGCGTCCAGCCCATGGAGGGACTGGCCCGGGAGGTGATCCTGAACCAGCACGGAAGGCTGCGGTGGATGGAGCAGACCAAGGTATGGAAGCTGTACCGGGCGCTGAGACATCCAAAGGAAAAATAGCGGCCGCGGACAGTGAGCGGCCCTGGGCGAAAATGAGGACGGGAAAATGAGAAAATTTTGGAAGAGACGGCAGTGGATGCTGTATCATATTGACCGGATCGAGAGCGCCTATGGAAACGTGATGATCCGGGGATGGGCGGCGGATTTGGGGCCGGAGCCTGAGATGGAGATATCGGTGCGGGATGGGGAAGGAAAGCCGCTGGATGTGTACAAGGAGCGGCTGGTACGGCCGGATGTGAATGAGCTGCTGGGAAAGCCGGAGGATTATGAGAGCGGCCTCCATATTTTGATTGACCGGGCCGCGCTGAATACCCCCTTTGTCTGGCTCACCTTTGAAAAAGGAGGGCGGACACAGCGGGTAAAGATCCGGATCAACACCTCCACGGCGGTGGGCCGGTTCCTGAAAAGCCGCCGGGCGGCGGATCCCCGGGAGCCTTTGGACTACGATCTCTGGATCCGCAAACAGATGCCGGGCCCCGGGGAACGGCGGCGGCAGCGAAGGGAACGGTTTGATTATGAGCCGCTGTTTTCCGTGGTGATTCCCGTGTACAATACGCCCCTGAATTTCCTGAGGGAGATTGTGGACTCCGTGATGAATCAGACCTACGGGAAGGTGGAGCTTTGCCTGGCGGACGGGAGCGGCGATGACGGAGTACAGAATTATCTCCGCAGGCATTACGGCAGGGAGAAGCGGCTCCGCTACCGGAGGCTGAAAGAAAATAAAGGAATCTCGGAAAATACCAACGCGTGTATCCGCATGAGCGCCGGGGATTTTATCGTGTTCGCGGACCATGACGATGTGTTGGCGCCGGACGCTCTGTATGAGATGGTCCGGGCATTGAATGAGAATCCGGCCATCGATGTGATCTACACAGACGAGGACAAGATCAACGGAAGGGGAAACGCCTATTTCGGCCCCCATTTCAAGCCGGATTTCAGCATGGAGCTTTTGTGCTGCAATAATTACATCTGCCATCTTTTCGGGGCCCGGCGGGAGCTGGTGAGGCGGGCGGGGCTGCTGGATACGGAATACAATGGGGCTCAGGATCTGGATTTTGTGCTGCGGTGCTGCGAGAAGGCCCGGTGTATTCACCACATTCCCAAGGTACTTTACCATTGGCGCACCCATCCGGGCTCCACGGCGGGAAATCCGGAGAGCAAGAAGTATGCCTTTGAGGCCGGGAGGCGGGCGGTGGAGGCCCACTACCGGCGGATGGGGATTGAGGCCTCGGTGGAGAGTACCCGTCTTCTGGGCCGCTACCGCACCCGGTTTGCCATCCAGGGAGAGCCTCTGGTGACGATTCTGATCCCGAATAAGGATCACGCGGAGGATCTGAGGCGGTGTCTGGAATCGATTTGGGAAAAAACCACGTATCCCAATTATGAGATTCTGATCGTGGAGAACAACAGCAAGGAGCCGGAGACAGAGGAATATTACCGGAGTCTGGCGGAGAACGGTTCCGTCCGGGTGCTGCGGTACCAGGGGGATTTCAATTTTGCGGCGATTCACAATTTTGCCGTTCCCTGCGGAAGGGGTGAGTACCTTCTTCTGCTCAATAATGACACCGAGGTGATATCGCCCGACTGGATTCAGGAGCTGCTGGGCCTTTGCCAGAAGCCGGATGTGGGAGCCGTGGGGGCAAAGCTTTATTACCCGGACGGCACGATCCAGCACGCCGGGGTGATTCTGGGGCTCTGCGGCGTGGCCAGTCACCTCTATGTGGGGGCCGACGGCGACAAGGACGGCTATGCCGCCCGGCTGGTATCCGTTCAGGACCTGAGCGCTGTCACCGCCGCCTGTATGATGACGAAGCGCTCGGCCTGGGAACGGGTGGGCGGTATGGAGGAAGAGCTGGCTGTGGCCTACAACGACATTGACTACTGCCTCCGGCTGCGCAGGGCCGGCCTGCGGGTGGTCTTCACTCCCTATGCCGAGCTGACCCACTACGAGTCCAGATCCCGGGGGCTGGAGGACACCCCGGAGAAACGCCGCCGCCTGGAGCGGGAGGCTGAGATTTTCCGGAAAAAGTGGCGGCCGGAGCTGGAGGCGGGAGATCCCTTCTATAATCCGAATCTCTCCGTGACGAGGACGGACTGCTCCCTGCGGGGACAGCTATAAAAAGTATGCCATAAAATTGCTGACAATCAACCGCTGCCTTGAGCCTGCCGGCAATTTTATGGCATTTTTCCGTAGAATGAATGTATTTCAGATGGAGAAAACAGCGGAGCCTATTCGGGGAGCTTTGCGTGATAACGCCTCCGCATTTCACGGTAAAAGTCAGGATCTTTGGCCAGCCGCGGAATATCCTCCAGCCGGTGATCCTCCGTCATCGCGTTGATCAGCGCAAACATGAGAGCTTCGGACTGGGCCTGTCCTTCTTTCCTGCCTTCTTCCCGGCCCTCCTCGCGCCCCTCATTTCGGGCGCAGCTCATATCCATATAGTACCGCTCCCGTCCCTCGCATTGCAGACGGATTTTTTCTTCCTCGTTCAGCTCCCGCAGGTAGCCTGCCGCTTCTTTGATATCGTCGGATTTTTCTGCCAGCATACGAATCTCCTCCCAAGTGGTTGCCTTGAATAGACGAGCCCAGCGCGCCAGATCTGTCTCCTGGTCCGTCTTTGGCATGTGGTCAAGCTGACTTAAGTTTAACATGCGGAGTGAAAAATTTCTACTGAATATATGAAGGTTTGACGGATTTGTCATCAGATATTCGCTGTAAAACTCCTTTACGTCGGGGAAGGGACACTGGGAAAGGATACCGATGTGCAGGGAGGGCTTAATCTGACTGTAATCCTGCCCCTGCTCTATGTTGCAGAAGAGTCTGGAGAGATAAAACAGGGAGCGGTTCGGCCAGTTGTGCAGGTTTCCCACCTGCATTTCCAGATTGATGAGACGGTTTTGATTCAGCAGGACAAGGATATCCAGGACACAGGTTTTCTCGTCAATGGACTGCCCCAGGATAATGGGATTCGTAATCTCACAGGAAAGAATCTCTCCGTAGGGGATGTCCAGAAGGGCGGACAAAAGATGGCGGAGGGAGCGATTGCTTTTCTGGAAAACAGCGCGGAACATATAGTCGTTGGTCATGGTGTACCGGAGTAATTCGGAAGGAGACGTTTGGGAAATGGGGGCAGTACTGGGCATAATTATTGTACCTCCTGTGTGATTTAAAAATGATTAAATTGAATATAACATAATAATTGAAAATAGTCAATAATAATATGAATGATAATTTTGAATTCGCAAGGAAAATAGAAGGAGCGCTTTTTGAGAGCGGAAAATGGAAACCGCCCGTTTGCGGGACAATTTCAGGCTATTTTGGTGGACGGTGCCGCAAAAATGTAGTAAACTAAAGGGCAGCTAAGCGGAGAAAGAAGCGAAAAGACAGGGGATCCCGCAAGAAGGAA
>CAZGRM010000167.1:0-1189 GCA_964528295.1 uncultured Lachnospiraceae bacterium | reverse complement strand
AGAAGGAAAGCTATCAATAGCTTTTAGAATAAAAATAGGTTGTGAAATCGGACAGGAAGGGCAGAGCATGAGTGGAAAGTTTAACCGGGAGCGAATCCGCTTCCATGTGAAGAAAAGGAATACGCTGGTGATCCAGGGCTGGTTTGAGGACGACGCGGATGGGAAGGAGCAGTTTGCGGCGGTGATGAATGGCCGGGAGCTTCCGCTGGAGGTGAAGACCCAGAGGGGCGTGGAGGTCACCAGGAAGTATCTTCGGTATAAGACGAATGTGATGGTGGAATATTTTCTGAATATCCAGCTGCCGGAGGACTTTCAGGAGGCGGGAACGCTGCGGGTATACCATGAGCGTACTTGTATTTATCGGGGAACGGGCTCATCCCTTGGGAAGCTGAGCCGCCATCTGGAATCCTGGATGGAGGGGCTGCGGGAGCTGCCGGAGGGGCAGTACCAGCTGCGGGGCTGGTATATGGGCCGCGACCGGGCGGAGATTGCCGTGCTGGACAGTCATGGGCACCCCCTGGAGGCGGAATGCCGCCTCATGAACCGGATGGATATTCTGGGGGAATTTCCGGAGGCGGACCTCTCGGAGACCAGGGGTTTTGAGCTGACCTTTCCCAGACCTAAGGAAAATTATCTGCGGCTGGCCCTGAAGGGGGGAGGCAAGAAGGCCCTGTATGTGGTGAACTGCGGCAAAATGCTGTCCGGCCGGGAGGGGCTGGGGAATCTGTGCAGGAAAAGCTACCGCTATCTGAAGCGGAAGGGCTTTAAGCAGTTCACGAGGCGGGTATCCGACGCGGTGCTGGGGATCGACAGCATCAGCTACGAGCGGTGGCGCGGAAAATACGGAGTCACCCGGAAGGAGCTGGCCCGCCAGAGGCAGGAGCGTTTTGCCTGGGAGCCGAGGATCAGCATTGTGGTGCCCCTGCACCGGACCCCGGAGAAATTCCTGGGGGAGCTGATCCGGTCGGTGGAGGAGCAGACCTACGGAAACTGGGAGCTGGTGCTGTCCGACGGCAGCGGGGCGGATTCTCCGCTGGCCGGTTATATCGAAAAGCTTAAGAAAAGGGGAGCAAGTGTGTGGAATGCGGATGCCGCGGGCCCTGCCCAGGGAGCGCCGGAAACGGAGGGGAACGGTGCGGCGAACGCGTCGGAGGGAGTGTCCCGGAGCGGTGCGGCGAACGCGTCAGAG
>CAZGRM010000166.1:0-7662 GCA_964528295.1 uncultured Lachnospiraceae bacterium | reverse complement strand
TGAAGCGGTCCACCTCACCGGCGGCCTCCAGCCCCGCGATCTGGTCTCCGATCCACTTAAATCCGGTCAGCACGTTTCTCATCTCCACGCCGTAGTGCTGAGCTACAGCGTCCGCCAGCGGGGTGGAAACGATGGACTTCACCGCCACCGGGTTCTTGGGCATGGTGCCCTTCTCGATGCGTCCGGCGCAAATATAGTCCAGAAGCAGAACGCCCATCTCATTGCCGCTCACCAGCTCATAGGAGCCATCCGGGCACTTCATGGCGATACCCACCCGGTCAGCGTCCGGGTCGGTGGCCAGCATCAGATCCGCTCCCGTCTCCTCGGCCAGCTTCAGGCCCAGCTCCAGGGCGGCGAAAATCTCCGGGTTCGGATAGCTGCAGGTGGTGAAGTAGCCGTTGGGGTACTCCTGCTCCGGCACGATGGTAATGTCGGTGATGCCCATGTCGTTCAGCACCCGGGTCACCGGCACCAGCCCGGAGCCGTTCAGCGGGCTGTACACCAGCTTCAGGCCGGCGGTTTTGCACAGACCGGGACGTACCTGGCGGGCCTCGATGGCGTCGTACAGCGCTTTCTTGCAGTCGTCTCCCACGAAACGGATCAGGCCGTTCTCCACGCCCTCCGCGAAGGAGATGTGCTTGGCGCCTGTCAGCACATCGGTTTTCTGAATCTCATCGTATACGATGGCCGCGGCGTCGTCCGTCATCTGGCAGCCGTCCGGGCCGTAGGCCTTGTAGCCGTTGTACTTGGCCGGGTTGTGGGAGGCCGTCACCATGATGCCCGCGTTGCACTCATAGTAGCGGGTGGCGAAGGACAGAGCCGGTACCGGCATCAGAGCGTCGTAAATGCGGACCTTGATGCCGTTGGCGGCCAGCACGCCGGCCGCGGTCTTCGCGAAGATATCGCTTTTCAGACGGCTGTCGTAGCTGATGGCCACGGTCTGGCTGCCGCCCTGGGTCTTTACCCAGTTGGCAAGGCCCTGGGTGGCCTGGCGCACCACGAAGATATTCATGCGGTTTGTGCCGGCGCCCAGCACGCCTCTTAACCCGGCGGTGCCGAATTTCAGTGAAACGGCAAAGCGGTCCTTGATCTCGTCGTCATTTCCCTCGATTTTGGCAAGCTCCGGCAACAGGTCCGCATCCTCCAGCTCGGCCGCCAGCCAGCGCTTATATTCATCCTGATACATTGTAAATCTCCTTTCCTTCTGCGTTTTTACGCAATATATCTGCATTTATTCTACCATAACAAAATAGGGTAATCAAGCAATAAAAAGCTTGCTTTCTTTTTCGGGATTCTTTATACTGCGGTTATAGAAGAAGAACGGAGGAAGAAAGGCAAATGAATAAAGAAAACAGCGGCGGCGGGGCCGGGGAAGCCTTTTTGCGCCTGACGGAGGTGGTGGCCAGGCTGCGGGGGGAGGACGGGTGCCCCTGGGACCGGGCCCAGACCTTTCAGAGCCTGAAGCCCTGCATGATCAACGAGATGACGGAGGCCCTGGCCGGGATCGACCTGTATGAATCCACCGGCAGCGCGGCGAATCTGTGCGAGGAGCTGGGGGATGTGCTTTTGCAGGTGGTGTTCCTGACCCGGATCGCCCAGGAGAAGGGCTTGTTTACCCCGGAGGATGTGGCAAACGGGGTCAGCGACAAGATGATTCGGCGCCATCCCCACGTTTTTGGGGCAGACGCGGCTCCCGAGGCGGAGGAGGTGCCAGGTCAGTGGGAGGAAATCAAAAAAGCCGAAAAGAAAAATCGTACCCCCGCGCAGGAGCTCCAGGAGAAGGAGGCCTTTCAGGATGCGGCCGCCCAGGTGATCCGCCATCTTGGGGCCAAGCTGTAGCAAAATAGAAGGTCAAACTGTGCGGAAAACCTTGACAAACCTCTTATTACATTATATAAATATTACCAGGGCTCGTCGGAAGACGGCGGGCGGAGGACCGGGAACAGACCGCGGGGTTCGTTCTGCTTCTCCGGTTCCATCATATGTAATGTAAGGAAGAAAACAGTATGCAGGCTGAGCCCGCATATAAAATTCAGAGGAGGAATTACAATGAATAAGACAGAATTGATTGCCGCGATCGCGGAGAAGACAGAGTTATCCAGAAAGGACGCGGAGAAGGCGCTGAAGGCTTTCACGGATGTGGTTGCCGAGCAGCTGAAAAATGGCGAGAAGGTACAGCTGGTAGGCTTCGGTACCTTTGAGACATCGGAGCGTGCCGCCAGAGAGGGCAGAAATCCTCAGACCGGAGAGACCATGACCATCAAGGCCTCCAGAACACCGAAGTTTAAAGCCGGAAAGGCTCTGAAGGATATGATGAACTAATCGGAGCCAAGTTTTGCCCGCTGGGAGAGGGCCGGGGATATCCCGGAAGGAACGTCCGGCGGGCAAAGGAGGATGTACCGATCAGTCAGAGGCTGTTGCAGAGGTATGGCCGCCGGGACCGGCGCCGTCACTTTGCGGCGGCCCTTTTTCATGACAGGAGAAAAGAAAATGAGATTAGATAAATATTTGAAGGTATCCCGGCTGATCAAGCGCCGGACCGTGGCCAACGAGGCCTGCGACGCGGGGCGGGTACTGGTGAATGGCAAGCCGGCCAAGGCCTCCGTCTCCGTCAAGCCCGGAGATCAGATCGAGATCCAGTTCGGCACCCGCACCGTGAAGGTGGAGGTGGTGTCCGTTCAGGATTCGGAGAAGAAGGAGCTGGCGGCGGAGATGTACCGGTATCTTTAAAAGTCCTCTGACATATCCCCCAGGCCTCTCTCATACAATACCTTAAAGGGATACGCCCGTTTCACCGGGCGGCAGACGGGGTGGCAGAATGGAAGAGAAGACCAACCGAAAGCCCCACAGTGTGTATTGGAAGGACCGGAAGCAGGGGACCGTCACCGGAGTCACCGACGTGCTGTCCTTTGACGAGACCACGGTGGTGCTGGAGACGGAGCAGGGCATGATGACACTGAAGGGGAAAAATCTGCACATCGGCAGACTGACTCTGGAGCAGGGAGAGGTGGAGCTGGAGGGGGAGCTGGAGAGTATCGTCTATTCCGGCAGCCGTCCCGGGAAAAAGGGGAGCCTGATGAAGAGGATGTTCCGATGATGAGCGATGTCATACGGCAGGAGACGGTGGTGTTTCTCCTGTCCGTGCTGCACGGAGTCATGCTCACCTTTTTGTATGACCTGCTCCGGGCCCTCCGCCGGGCCTTCCGCCACGGTGTGGCGGCCATTTCCATTGAGGACTTTCTGTTCTGGCTGGCGGCGGGGTTTCTCACCTTCTGCCTGGCTTTTTCGGAGACGGACGGCGTGATCCGGTGGTATGTGGCTGTGGGGATCGCCGCGGGGGCGGCGCTGTACCATGAGACGGCCAGTCCTTGGATTGTGAGGGGGCTGGCGGGGCTTTTGAGGCTGATTAAATGGGCGGCGGGCTGGGTGATTGGGAGAATCCGGCGGGTTGTTCGGATTTTGTCGCTTCCGGTCAAAAAATTTTATACAAAAATTAAGAAAAGAATTGAAAAAGAGAAGAAAACCGATTACAATAGAGGACAGGGGAAAAGTAAAAAGAAAGGGAATAAAAAAAGCAGAAGGGGTAAGGAGTATGGCAAAGGGAAAAAGACCCAGCAAGAGTAACCGCCGTGGAATGTATGCGATCGCGGGCATGGTGGCGGTGCTTTTGGTGGTATTGCTGGTACAGATCCAGGGACTGTCCGCTCAGAACGCGGAGTACGAGGCGAAAAAGGCGGAGCTGAGCCAGCAGCTTAAGGATGAGGAGATCCGCGAAGGGGAGATCGAGAAGCTGAAGGACTATGTGAATTCTACGGAGTTCATTGAGAAGACCGCCCGGGAGAAGCTGGGACTGGTCTATGAGGATGAGATAATATTTAAAGCGGAAGAGTAAGGATGTTGCGGGGCAATGTCCTTTTTTTAAACAAAATTTTTTTCTTCCTCCTATTCTGACAGAAGCCGCGGAAAAAAGAGCGTATAATCTTTGGATGGAAAATGGGCGGCGCAAGTGGCGGGCGGAAGCTTCCGGGCCGGTGTCCCGCGGGTGATCGGCTGCCGTCAGAAATGGGGAGGACTTTGATTATGGGTGAATTGTTGTCGGCGGTATTGGGCGCGGGGGGAGCTTGGCTGTCCCGGGGGGCCGGGCAGAGGGAGGCTTTTAGCCGCGGCGGCCTGGGACAGTATCCCCTCCCGGAGCAGGAGCAGATCGCAAAGTACGCGGAGGCCTTTTACGGTCTGGCAAGGCTCTTCCAGGAGATGCCCTGCCAGAAGGAGAGGCTGGGAGACGAGGACATGGAGCGGGTGTTCGGCCAGGTCCAGCAGGCGGTCTGCGGCGGCTGCGGCCGGGAGGGGAGCTGCTGGGGCAATTATTATTTTCAGAGCTGCCGGAGCTTTTATGAGCTTTTTGTGGAGCTGGAGAGGGACGGGGCGGTCTCAAAGGAGCGCATGGACGAGCTGGGGCAGTGCTGTGTCCGGCCGGAGCAGGTGGCGGAGGCCATGGCGGAGGAGTATACCCAGGCCCGGACGGAGCTCTTGTGGAGCAACCGGATGATGGAGCAGCGCACCGCCGCCGGGGAGCAGATTTACCAGACGGCGGAGCTTCTGCGGAGGGCGGCCACCGGCTTTGTGGGGGAGCCGGAGCGGGAGCGGCAGATCCGGGGCAGACTGAAAAAGGAGCTGAGATACCTTGGCATCGAGGTGGGGCTGATCCGGGTGTTTCTCTGTGAGGGGGAGCGGACGGAGATTTATCTCTCGCTCCGGGCGGTGAAGCAGACCTGTGTGTCGGTGAAGACCATCGGGGAGATTTTGTCGGACTGCTGCGGGGAGAAAATGCGGCCCTCCTGGGACTGCCGGGCCGCTGTCAGCGGCGATTTCGGGAATTTTCATTTTGTGCCGGATACCAGGTATCAGATGCTCTGCGGAATTTCGAAGATTACCAAGGCGGGGGAGCTGGTTTCCGGGGATAATTATGCTTTTTTGCAGAAGGATACGGGGAAGGTCGTTATGAGTCTGGCGGACGGGATGGGCTCGGGGGTGGGGGCCTGCCGGGAGAGTGAGAAGGTGATTGAGCTTCTGGAGCAGTTTCTGGAGGCGGGCTTTCCCCAGGAGACGGCGGTGCGGATGATTAATTCCTGTATGCTTCTCCAGAACAGCCAGCAGATTTTTTCCACGATTGACTTGTGTATGGTGGACCTTTATAATGCGAAATGTGATCTGATTAAATCCGGGGCCGCCGCCACTTTTATCCGCCATGGGGAGGAGATTGAGGTGATCCGCTCGGGGGCCATGCCTTCGGGGGTGATGCAGCAGTCGGATTATGAGAGTATGCACCGGCAGCTGAGCGGGGAGGATACGGTGATTATGATGACGGACGGGGTGCTGGAGGCGCTGCCGGAGGAGAACCGGGAGGAGCGGATGGCGGAGTTGATCCGGGTGACGGCTTCCAGGAACGCGAAGGAGTACGCGCAGAGATTGATGGAGCGGGTATATTTGATGCAGAAGCTGAGGGCGAAGGATGATATGACGATTTTGGTGGGGACGATTTGGGGGAAGTGAAGGGCGCTGAGGCGCGTTCCCCGGTGCAATGAATTTTCAAACACGCTCTAGCTTCGGAGAAGTTTGCGGGAGAGTGGATTTTGAGGGAGGCTGTGGGGAGAGTGCTTCCTTTGGTGGATTGATACTGGGGAGCGCGTGACGGTGGGAAATTGAGATGGGCGCGGCGGAATTTGAACGGACAAGGATAAGGTAGGAGCATGGAACGGATTTTTGAGACGATACGGGATTATGGTATGATTGAGGCGGGGACGCGTGTGGTGGCGGGGGTGTCCGGCGGGGCGGACTCGGTGTGTCTGCTGCTGGCGCTTTGCGGGTATCGGGAGCGGGTGCCCTTTGAGATTACGGTGGTTCATGTGGAGCATGGGATTCGGGGGGAGGAGAGTTTGGCGGACGCGGAGTTTGTGGAGGGACTCTGCGGGAAGCTGGGGGTTCCTTTTCGACTGGTGAGGGTCCGGGCGGAGGAGGCTGCCCGTCAGCGGAGGATGACGGTGGAGGAGGCAGGCAGGGCGCTTCGGTATGAGGCGTTTGAGAATGTGAGACGGGAGCTGGGGGCGGAGCGGATCGCGGTGGCTCACCATATGGGGGACCAGGCGGAGACGGTGCTGTGGAATCTGGCGCGGGGCTCCGGGGTGAGGGGGCTGGGAGGGATCCGGCCGGTCCGGGGCCGGGTGATCCGGCCTCTGCTTTTTATGGAGCGGTCTGAGATCGAGGAGATTCTTCGCCGGGAGGGCGCGGAATGGCGGACAGACCGGACGAATCTGGAGACGGACTATACCAGAAACCGGATTCGGCTCCGGGTTCTTCCGGTGCTGGAGCGGGAGCTGAACGCGGGGGCCGTCCGGCATATTTCGGAGGCGGCCCTGCGCATGCGGGAACTGCAGGAGTATCTGGACGGGGAGACGGACCGGGTGGCCGGAAGCTGTATTCGGAGGGAGGAGGGGGAGATTTTTCTCTCCCTGCCGGAGTTTCGGGAATGTCCGAAGCTGATCAAAAAGGAGCTTTTGAAGCGCTGCCTTGTGCTCTGCCGCCAGGAGAGCGAGGGAGCGGCGGAGGGCTGTCCCCAAACAGAGATGTTCGCTTTCGCCCCGTCCGGGCAGGGGGAGGGGCTGAAGGATATCGGGGCCGTACATTTGGATATGCTTTTGGCTCTGGCGGAGATGGACCGGGGGAAGGAGAATCATCTTCCGGGAGGAATCCGCGTTCTGCGGGAGGGGGAGGGACTGCGCTTTTGCCTTTGGAAAGGAAAGAAGAGGCAGAGAATTGCGGAGACTGCCTTACCGGAGGCGAAGGTGGTAGAGCTGCCTTTACCCCGGCGGGAAACGCAAGAGACAGAGTGTTTCGCGGCAAAGGTGGAATCGCCTTTGCCGGGACGTGAGATGTTTGGCGCGGGAGGAGGCTTGCCGGCGGCGGAAATTTTTCGGGTGGGTAGGTATCGGGTCCGGGCGGAGATTTTGGAGAATTCGGAGGCTCTGATGGAGGAGGCCTGCCATCCCGCGGACGCCGAAAGCGGGTTGGATATGAAAAATATCCGAGAAAAAAAGTATACGAAATGCATGTCTTATGATACAATATATAGTAATGTCTGTTTCCGGACCCGCCGTCCCGGCGATTATTTGATCGTGAACCGGCAGGGGGGCCGCAAGAAGCTAAAGGATTATATGATTGATGAAAAAATCCCAAAGGATCAGCGGGATCGGGTCTGGCTCTTGGCAGCGGGCTCCCATGTTTTGTGGGTGGTGGGATGGAGGATCAGTGAAGCGGTAAAAATCAGGCAAGACACCAGATATATTTTAAAAATACAGATGGAGGAAGAGAGGCAATGAGAGAAAAAGTCAGAATTTTTCTGCCGGAACATGAAGTGAACGCCAGGATCGCGGAGCTGGCGAAGCAGATCAGCGAGGACTACGCCGGGAAGGAAGTGCATCTGATCTGTGTGCTGAAGGGCAGCGTTTTTTTCATGTGTGAGCTGGCCAAGAGGATCACTGTGCCTGTGACCATGGATTTTATGTCGGTCAGCAGCTACGGCAATGACACCAAGTCCAGCGGAGTGGTGAGGATCGTGAAGGATCTGGATGAGCCGCTGGAGGGAAAGGAAGTGCTGATTATCGA
>CAZGRM010000165.1:0-7676 GCA_964528295.1 uncultured Lachnospiraceae bacterium | reverse complement strand
TGGATGGTCAGCGGCCAGATCATACGGGCGGTCACCATATTGGTGGTATTTTGCCCCTGCGCCATGGTGCTGGCCACCCCCACCGCCATTATGGCGGCCATCGGAAATGCCACAAAGCACGGCTTCCTGGTGCGGGAGGGGGACGCCCTGGAGAGGCTGGCAGCCGTATCTAAGGTCACCTTCGACAAGACCGGCACCCTGACCCGGGGGGAGCCGGAGGTGGTGGGAGTGGTGAGCCTTTGCGCTGACTGGACGGAAGCTCAGCTGTATCGCCTGGCCGCCGGCGCGGAGCTTCGCTCCGAGCATCCCCTGGGAAAAGCCATCGTAAACAGCTATATCTGCGGCGGGGAAAAAGATTGCGGAGGCCGTCAAATGGAAGGCCCGTCGGAGGCGGCCGTTGCGGATGACCGGATGGAAGAACTGCGGGAGGCGCCCGGCGCAGGCCGCCGGACGGAAAGCGTTTCTCATCCGGCCGGCATCCCCCAGCCGGAGCGGTTTCAGATGATACCGGGGCAGGGAGTTCTTGCTCAGGTGGAGGGGCGGGAGATTCTGGCTGGGAACCGGGAGCTGCTTCTGGCAAAGGGGATCACCCTGCCGGAAAACATGGGAGAGCAGGCGGAAGGGTATCTGGAGAAGGGCTGCACCGTCACCTACCTTGCCGTCAATGGGACTCCCGCCGGTTTGATCGCCCTGTCCGACACCCTGCGCCGGGACGCCCCCGACACCATCCGGCGAATCAAGGCGGCCCTTGTGACGCCGGTTCTCCTGACCGGGGACCATGAGAGGGCCGCAAGGTACATGGCGGACCAGCTGGGCATCCGTGAGGTGTACGCAAACTGCCTGCCGGAGGATAAGCTGGAGCGGATCCGGCAGTACCAGCAGGCTGGCGCCCAGGTCTGCATGATCGGGGACGGCATCAACGACGCCCCGGCTCTCAAAAAGGCCTGGGTGGGAATCGCCATGGGCGGCATCGGCAGCGATATAGCGGTGGACGCCGCCGACATTGCCCTCATCGACGATAAAATCAGGGAGCTGCCCCACCTGTTTTGTCTGGCAAAGCGAATGATGATCACGATAAAATGTAATCTGACCTTTTCCATGGCATTAAATGTCATTGCGATCCTTCTGGCCATCACGGGGGTGCTGAACCCGGTGGTGGGGGCGCTGGTTCACAATGCCGGGTCCGTTCTTGTCATCATCAATTCCGCGTTTTTATTAAATTGGAGGAAAAAAGAATGATTGTTACAGTGATAGCTTTATTGATTGGAATTATGCTCCTTGCCGCAGGCGCCCTGGTGAAACTGTTTCTGCTGGGTTGATTTGCGGGTTGAGAGACAGCACCCCTCCATTTTTCGAAAAATGGGCGGGTGCTGTTTTGTTATGGTTTCTCTCTTGCGCTTGTGGCCGTACCTCATTATAATGAGAGAAAACGCGGATTAAAAAAAGTGAGGTGCAGCCTTTATGAAAGCCATCGGAATCGATATCGGGACAACGACCATCAGCGCGGCGGTGGTCCGCACAGACACCATGGAGGTAATTCAGTCAAAGACCATTCAAAATGGCAGCTTTATAAAAACAGACCGGGAGTGGGAGCGGATTCAGGACGCGGCTCTCATCATTTCCAGGGCAAAGGAGGCGCTGGACGAGCTTCTCGGGGAGCACGGGGAGGTCCGTTCCATCGGTCTGACCGGGCAGATGCACGGAATCCTGTATCTGGACCGGGAGGGAGACTGCGTCAGCCCCCTGTATACCTGGCAGGACGGCAGAGGAAATCTGGCGGAG
This sequence comes from uncultured Lachnospiraceae bacterium, assembly GCA_964528295.1. Taxonomy (GTDB): domain Bacteria; phylum Bacillota; class Clostridia; order Lachnospirales; family Lachnospiraceae; genus Choladousia. Next base: position 5,894 of record CAZGRM010000165.1, on the reverse strand, counting down.
TTTGAGGGGAGAGGGCTGGTGGAGGAGCTGCGGGAGAGATGGGGAATCAGGGCTGCCACCGGGTACGGCCTGGTGACTCACCTCTATAATCAGAGAAAAAATCTGGTGCCGGAGGGCAGTGTCTCCCTCTGCACCGTCAGCGATTACCTTGGCATGGTGCTGACAGGGCGGAGACGGCCTCTGCTGCACCTGAGCATGGCCGCCAGCCTTGGCTTCTTTGATGGAAGAGCGGGGGATTTTGACCGGGAAAAGCTGAGAGCGGCTGGGGTGGAGCTGTCCCTGCTGCCGGAGGTGACGAGAGAGGTGGCGGTCCTGGGAGAGTACCGGGGCATCCCCGTGACGGCGGCCCTTGGGGACAATCAGGCCAGCTTTCTCGGCTCTGTGGGGCTGGCCCGGGGGACGGCGCTGCTGAATATGGGGACCGGAGGACAGATTTCTATGCTGTCGGATCAGTATTTTGAGGCTCCCGGCATCGAGGCCCGGCCCTTTTTGGGCGGGAGCTATCTGCTGGCAGGGTCCTCTCTCTGCGGCGGAAGGGCCTATGCGATTCTGGAGAAATTTTTCCGAAGCTATGTGGCCGCCGCCGGGGGCGGAGAGCGTCAGCAGTACGACGTTATGCTCCGGCTGGCCCGGGAGGGGGAGCGGTTGTCAGACGGCATGCGGGTATCCACCACCTTCAACGGGACCCGGGTGGACCCGGCGCTGCGGGGCAGCATCACCAATCTTAGCGCGGACAACTTTACTCCGACGGGGCTGGTGAACGGAGTTCTGGAGGGAATGGCCCGGGAGCTGTATGAAATGTACCGGCTGATTCACCAGGGCACCGGCATCACGGCCGGTGAGCTGGTGGCCTCCGGCAATGGACTGCGGAAAAATCCGGTGCTTCAGCGCGTCTTTGCCAGAATGTTTGACGCGCCCCTGCGGCTGGCCCCCTGCCAGGAGGAGGCGGCCGCGGGAGCGGCAAGGAGCAGCGCTCTGTAAACCGGGGATTTCTATTCCGCCTCCCGCAGGCGCTCCACCACGCTCTGCCTGGAGGTCTGGCCGTACAGGACGGAGGGAATCAGCCAGCCCAGCAGAAGGAAGACGGGGATGGCCAGCAGCACCGGTGTGACGGTAAAGTGATAGTCAAAGTACCAGAACAGGCCGCTCAGCAGATTTCCGGTCAGCGGTCCCAGCGCCAGAGAAAGGACGAGGGCCGTGAGGATGGAGCTAAGGGCGTAAAACAGCCCCTCGTAGATCAGCATGGTCTTCAGCTGCCCCGCCGTCATTCCGATGGATTGCAGCACGGCAAATTCTCTGCGGCGGGACAGGATCCCGGTCATGATGGCGTTGAAAAAGTTCAGAATTCCCACCAGGCCGATCACGGCGCACAGCACGCCGCCCAGCAGCAGAAACATCTGCTGAAATTGGGTAAACTCCGCCCGTATCGTGGCTTTGCTCTCATACATCAGCGGGGAGAGGTCGCCGGATGTCAGGTCCGCCAGGTAGCCTTCCGCCGCCGCCTCGGCCTCCTCATCCGGGGTATCGAACAGGTAAAACATGGGGACCGGTGTTTTCTGGCTGTCCTGCTCCAGCGTCTCCACCGGAAGGATGGCGGAGTAGCCCGGCAGTGTAAAGCGGTAGCTCATGGACAGAGGGACGGTCACCAGAGCGCAGACCGTATAATCCACATCCCGGGCCCCGATCAGACGGGACTCCACATATTCCGCCGGGGTATCATTGTCGCAGAGCTCTCCGGTGCGGCTGTCCACGTACTGGATGGAATCCGCATAGGTGGCGGTGAGGGTGTCCCCCACCTTGGGATAATAACCGGAATCTGCCACCTTTCCGTAATCATCCACAAACACTTCCACGGCGATGAAATGGCCATCCTCCTGAAACAGTGGCTCGATAGTACCATCCACCACAGTAATCTTATCAAACAGGCTTCGGTCCAGCCCCTCCAGCAGAGCCTCCTCCATCACCAGACTTCCCCGGTGGGGCTTGCTGGCCAGAGGATCCTCCGCCTCCTGGGTCTGAAATAGAGCATACTGGGGCGCCAGGGCGTCCTCCTCCACCCAGAGGTAGTTGATTCCCCACAGGGAGTATCCTATGCCGGACAGGGAGGCCTCCGTATTTGCCTCGATCTCCTCCAGAGTTTCCCGGGGGATGTATTCCTCCGCCGGGTTGAATCGGAAATAGTCCGTGCTGCTGACAATAAAATCCGCACAGGTATTGGCGGAGACATATTTTTCCATGTCAAAGCCGCTGACAAAGGTATACAGAATATTCAGCAGGGTCACAGAGAGAGACAGGGAGAGCACCACCAGAACGGTCTTTCGCCTGTTCCGGCCCAGGTTGGCGAAGGCCATCTGATGGACCTTAGCGCCCCGGGTAGCCCGGCGTTTTTTTCCGGTACGGACCGCGTCCGTGTACTTTGCGGCCTCCACAGGCGAAACCCTTCCCGCCATGCGCCCCGGCCTGGAGCAGGAGAGCAGCACGGTGACCAGGGCAAACAGGGCGGAGCCGAGAAAAATTACCGGGGAGGTGCTGATGGTGGAGGAGGCTGTCCCAAGGTAGGTGATGGACAGGACCGCTGGGGTGAGCAGAGCCCCGATGCCGTAGCCCAGCAGCAGCCCCAGGGGAATCCCGACGGCGCACAGCAGCAGAGCCTGCTGCCGGATGACGCGGCGCAGCTGCCGGGGCGTGGTGCCGATGGTTTTCAGCAGTCCGTAAAAACGGATATCCCCGGTGACGGAAATCTGAAAAATATTGTAGATGATCAGATATCCGGTGAAAATCACCAGCAGGATAAAGGCCCCCATGGCGAGAACCGTCTCCGGGTCCATCAGAGAGTCAAGCTGGGAGGCGGTATAGCCCGGGTTGACGCCGATGCGCACGCTGTTTTCGTCGGTATAGCTGTCCCAGGTATAGCCAAGATCCGTGTCCACCTGCGCCATCTGTCCCTGGATATCCACGGAGGAGGCCAGCATCACGTTCAAATCCATGCGGAAGGAATCCATCCCCGCCTCCATCCCCTTTGCCTCAATCTCCGCGGCGTAGTCCCGGGTCACGTTGAGATAATGGACCGGCATGAGAGGATCGAACTCCCAGTAGCCCACCAGGGTGAAGGTGCCGGTTTCCGTAAAGGAAAGCTGGCTTTTGTCCCCCACCGTGTAGGTCAGGGATATCTCCGCCCCCAGCTCCGGCTCGATCCCCAAAAGATCCAGGGCTCCGGTGTCCATGGCGATCTCCCTTCCGGACTCCGGCATCCGCCCGGTGGTGGGAATCGCATAGCTCCACTTGGCGCAATTGTCATCCATGAAGCTGACTTCCCCCGGCACCTTGGCGAACACGCCCTCGTCGCAGAAGCCGATGACCTTCCTGGCGCCGGCGGCCTTCACCTTGGGGTGGGAGGAGAGGCTGGCGGCCTGCTCCTCCGTCACGTCCTTGAAGGTGCCGTGGCAGTACCCTCCCAGCTCCCGGAACTGGTACGTCTCGTAGCTGGAATTGATGGAAAGAGCGATGGTGAGCAGCGAGGTGAACAGCAGCGCGGTCAGGGCGATGGCGGAAACGGCGATCAGATTCCGCTTCCGGGAGGCCAGGAGTGATTTGAAGCTGAGCTTTCGGATACATTTTCGATTTTGAACCTTCATCACACCCACCTCCTCAGCGTCCCGTGACGATCCGGCCGTCCTCGATGCGGATGATCCGGTCTGCCATCTGCGCGATTTCTTCATTGTGGGTGATCATCACAATGGTCTGGGAGAATTTCTGGCTGGTCACCTTCAGCAGACTCAGCACATCCTGGCTGGTCCTGCTGTCCAGGTTGCCGGTGGGTTCATCGGCCAGAATGATGGCCGGGGCGGCGGCCAGGGCCCGGGCGATGGCCACCCGCTGCTGCTGGCCGCCGGAGAGCTGGCCGGGCAGAGCGTCCTGGCGGTCCTCCAGCCTCAGAGTGCGCAGAATCCGGGCCACAAAATCCTTGTCCACCCTGCCGCCGTCCAGCTCGATGGGCAGCACAATATTTTCATAAACATTCAGTACCGGCACCAGATTGTAGGCCTGAAACACAAACCCGATTTTGCGCCGGCGGAAAATGGTCAGCGCCTCGTCCTTCAGGGAGAAAATGTCCTTTCCGTCCACCCGGACCGTTCCGCTGGTGGGGCGGTCCAGTCCGCCCAGCATATGAAGCAGGGTGGACTTTCCGCTGCCGGAGGTGCCGACGATGGCCGCAAACTCTCCCCGGTCTACGCTGAGACTGACGCCGTCCAGGGCATGGACTGCGTTTTCGCCGGAACCGTAAATTTTTTTCAGATCAACTGCCTGTAATATTTCCATTTTATGTTACCTCCATGAAAAAATTTATGTTCAGGACAGATTATCTCACAGGATTCTTTCCAGATTCTTTCCAACGGCGGCGGGATTATGACAGTTTTGTAAGAATTTCGTTACAGCTTAGCCAGAAAATGCAAACTGATCTGCCACAGATCTCTATTTTGGCAGGAACACCGAGAAGGTGGAGCCCTGCCCGGGGAGAGAGGTGAGCCGGATATAGCCGCCCTGGCCGGAGATAATCTCCCGGGCCAGATACAGCCCGATCCCCACGCCCTCGCTGCTTCTGGCATTTTCGCAGCGGTAAAAGCGGGAAAAGACCTTCGCCTGCTCCTCCTCCGGGATACCGGCGCCGGTGTCCGTCACATCGATGCGGGTAAACATCTGGTAGGAAACGGCGGAGAGGGTGACTCCTCCCTGGCGGGTGTATTTGATGGCGTTGTCCACCAGATTTCCCAGAGCCTCCAGGGTCCATTTCGGATCAAAGGAGGCAAAGGCATCCCCGTCTTCCAGGGACAGCCGCAGACCCCGCTGCTCCGCCCTGGGGAGGAACTGTTCCAGGACCGCCTGGAGCATGGGCCGCACCGGCTCCGGGCGGGGAACCAGAGTCAGGATGCCGTTTTCCAGCCGGGAAAGCTTCACCAGGGTGTCGATGAGAAAGCGGAGCTTTTCGGCCTGGATCCGCAGGGCCTCCACATTGTCCCGGGCGGTGTCCGGCAGATCCTCCTCCTCCAGCAGCTCACTGTAGAGCAGCAGGTTGGCGATGGGGGTCTTCGTCTGATGGGAGATGTCGGAAATCAGGGTTTTTATTTTATCCTTTTCCGCGGCGATATTCCGGGCGGAGATCGCGGAGGCGGCGAGATAGTCGGAAAACCTGGTTTCCAGGGAGGACAGGCGGCTCTCGTCAAAGGCGGTCTCGGTGTAATCTCCCTTTGCGGCCTCCCCCAGCATCCGCTCAATGGTGTCCAGGATTCTTTTTGTCCTGCGGTGGTTCCAAATCAGGGCCAGCCCGGAGAGCAGCAGGCAGGCCGCCGAAAGAATGATACTCCATCTACTCATTATTCTTCACCCAGCGGTATCCGATCCCGTACACCGTTTTGATATAATCCTGTGCGCCCAGCTTGTCCCGCAGCCGTTTGACCGTGACAGAGAGGGCGTTCTCATCCACATACTCCGCCCCGTCGGTCCAGATGCGGTCCACCAGCACGCCGCGGCTCACCGCGTTTCCCTGGTTTTCCACCAGCAGGCGCAGAAGCTTCTGCTCCGTCTTGCTCAGCTCCACGGCAACGCCTCCCGCGGTAAAGATCATGCGGTCAAAGTCAAACTGAAAATGATCCATCTGAAAGGGCCGGGAGAGGGCGGAGCCGCCGGCTTTTCGCAGCTGGGTATGGACCCTGGCCCGCAGGACGGACAGGGAAAAGGGCTTGGTGATGTAGTCGTCCGCCCCCCGCTCCAGGCCATCCACGATGTCCGGGTCCGTATCATTGGCGGTCAGGAGGATCACAGGGAGGTCCGGGGGCTTGCTCTTGATTTCCCGCAGCAGCTCCAGCCCGCTGCCGTCAGGCAGATTGATATCCAGC
>CAZGRM010000164.1:0-7738 GCA_964528295.1 uncultured Lachnospiraceae bacterium | reverse complement strand
GGTCTATGAGACACCGGGCGGCACCATTTTGATGGCTGCCCATGACCAGCTGGAGGAGCTGATCCTGGACCGGGAGACCATGGAGACAAAGAAGAAGCTGGGCAGCCAGTTCGCCCAGGTGGTATATGAGGGGAAATGGTTCACTCCGCTGCGGGAGGCCATCCAGGCGTTCGTCGAGGTGACCCAGCAGTACGTGACCGGCGAGGTGAAGTTCAAGCTGTACAAGGGCAACATCATCAAGGCGGGCACCACCTCTCCCTACAGCCTCTACAATGAGTCTCTGGCCAGCTTCACCACCGGAGATATGTACGATCATCATGACGCCTCCGGCTTCATCACCCTCTTCGGACTGCCTCTGAAGGTGCGGGCAATGAAACTGGCCGAGGTGAAAAAAGAGAGTAAGTAAATCCGATTTTCAGGCGTGTCTGGAAGTTTCCCTGCCCGGCGGGCACAGGAGATTTTCGGACACGCTTTTATATGCCTCTAATCTTTGGATCTGGCGCTGGCGGAAACGCTCCCTTCGCCCCTGCTCCACCAGCAGATCCTCCATGTGGACGCGGAATCTCCGGCTGAGGGTGTACAGGTTGTCCACGCTGGGCAGAGTCTTCCCTGACAGCCATCGGTAGACGGGCTGGGGGCAGGACAGATACAGAAGGGTCTGAATGTCCTTCACGCCGCATCCGTTGTCCACCATCAGCAGCCAGAGCCGCTGTCCCGTTTCTTTTAAGTCAATGGGTGGGTATTCCGTCATATGCTCCTCCTTTTTTTGTGCGCTCCATAAACCGTCACTTCGTCACCGCCCGGTTTACCTCCAGCTTATCCAGGATGCCTTCGGCCGTGACTCCCGGGTGGGTGACCCGGATCCGGCAAATCTGCTCCACAAATTCCCGGGAAAGCCCCATGTCCCGGCCGATCCTCTCCACCTGCTGGCCCCGGTCCATCCGCCGCAGGATCTCCTGAATTGCGGAAAGGGACAGCGGGCCCTTCTGAGAAATATCCGGGAGGCTCTCCCCCGAAAGCTCCAGCCGCTCCACCCGCCAGCTTCCCTCCTCTAAACACAGCACCGCCATGGTGATGGGCAGGGTGAACCGGCGCCTGCCGCAGCTGCCCGGATTCAGCCACAGCCTGCCCTCCCTCGTCTCCTGGGAAAAGCGGTGGGAGTGGCCGTAAATCACGATCCGGCAGTCCTCCGTCAGGGCCGACAGCTCTTTTTTGTTGTGGATCAGCCGGATGGGAAAACCCGCCAGAGAAAAGTCCGCCTCCTTTGGCAGCTCCCCGGCCCACTCCTTGTCCGCGTTGCCCCGGACCACATAGAGCGGCGCCTCCTTCTTTTTGATTTTCATGATCTGATCCAGAATCTCCCGGGAGTCCACATCCCCGGCGTGGATGACAGCGTCGCTGTCCTCTATGATCCTTTTTACCTGCTCCCGGAGCAGGCCGTGGGTGTCCGAAAGCACCGCTACTTTCATAAATTGCCTCCTTTTTTGAAGCGCCCCGGCTTTCTCTCCTTTTTTGCGCAAAACAGGTCCCGCGCCGCAAAATGCCCTCCGCATTCCCCGGTACGGAACCTGTCTTTCTCCCCGCATGGATATTTTCAAACACGCTCTAGAGCGTGTTTGAAAATTGCTTTCCGTGAGATGTGCTTCCCAGTTTGTGGGAGATTTGCCCCAAATGAGGGAGGCGTAGCGGGCTACGTTGACCGAATGCGGGGCAAATATACCGCAAAGTGGGGAGTGCAGATCGCGGGAATGAATTTTCAAACACGCTCTAGTTCAGCTCTGTGCCCGCCTTTTCTCCCTTCAGGAAAGCCACCGCGTTGTTCATGGTCACCTCACTGATGGCCCGCAGCGCCTCCTCGGTGAAGAAGCCCTGGTGGGAGGTAACGATCACATTGGGGAAGGACAGAAGACGGGAGGTGGTGGAATGCATCAGGATATCGTCCTCCCGGTTTTCAAATACATTGGTGGTCTCCTCCTCGTACACATCCAGAGCCACACCGAAGAACTTCCGCTCCCGGATGCCGGCGATCAGGTCATCGGTCTTCACCAGGCCTCCCCGGGAGGTATTTACCAGGATCACACCGTCCTTCATCTTCTGAATGGTCTCCAGATTGATCATATGGTAGGTGCTGTCCATCAGGGGGCAGTGGAGGGAGATCAGGTCGCTCCTGGACAGCAGCTCATCCAGCTCCACGTACTCCACGAAATCCAGATCCGGGTTGTGGTACATGTCGTAGGCGATTACCTTCATGCCGTAGCCCCGGCAGATCCGGGCCATGGCGGCGCCGATCTTTCCTGTGCCGATGATGCCGGCGGTCTTTTCGTAGAAGTTTACGCCCACCAGTCCCTGAAGGCTGAAATTGTTCTCCCGGACCCTGATATATGCCTTGTGAAGACGGCGGTTTACCGCCATCGCCAGGGCCATGGCGTGCTCAGCCACCGCCTCCGGAGAATAGCCCGGCACCCGCATTACCTTGATGCTGTACTTTGTGGCGGCGTCCAGATCCACGTTATTGAAGCCGGCGCACCGCATCAGGATCAGGCGGACGCCTCTCTCCTGGAGCGTCCGGATGGTCTCCTCCCCCACATCTGAGCTGACGAAGGCGCAGATGGCCTCGCTGTCTGTCACATATGAGGCCGTCTTCGGCGACAGTTCTGTCTCCCAATATTCCAGCTCCAGCTCCGGATACTGGTCCTTGATTTTATTAAATGACTCTCTGTCATAGCTTTTTGCGGCAAAAAATGTTATACGCATTTCTGTATCCTCCTTCACTAATCTCCGGCGGGCTCTTGGAAATTTCCGCCACGGTTGTCACAGCCACATTATACCCGGGATATCCCGATATTTCAATTCTCATTTTCTTTATTGGGGAAATTTTCATCAATTTCCACCCCTTTATTATCCGCGTTTTTTTTATTAGTATGCGTTTTTAGGGCAGAATCAGCTCGGGACGGAATTTCAGATAATCGGCGGAGACCAGCTTATACTCGATCCCTTCCACATATCCTTTGAAGCTGTCGTCGAAGCGGTCTCTTCCGTGGCAGTGGGAATAGATTACTTTCTCCGCCCCATATTCCTTTGCCATCTGGGTGAAGGGACTTTCTGTCTCGCCGATGGAGGTGGGCGGGTAATGGAGAAACATGATGTACCGCTCATAGCCCGCGGCCCGGGCGGCCTCGAAGGAATCCCGCAGCCGCAGCAGCTCCCGGTTTCGTATTTTCAGGAAGTGCTCTTCCGTGTCTTTTCCTTCATAGCAGTAGCCTTTGGTGCCTACCAGGGCGTAGTCTTGGTAGGTGTAATAATTATTCTGAAGGAAGGAGAGCCTCCCCTCAAACTGCTGGTTTAGCTGTTTTGTTTTTTTGGCGTCCCAGAACATGTCATGATTGCCCCGGAGAAGGATTTTTCGGCCGGGAAGGGACTCGATAAAGCGGAGGTCCGCTTCGCATTCTTTTAGGCCGCGTCCCCAGGAATGATCCCCGGTGATTACGGCTACGTCTTCTTCCCGTATTCGGCGGCGCCAATATTTCTCGATCTTCTTTTCATGATTTTTCCATATTGGATCAAATATCTCCATGGGCTTGTCCACAGAAAAGGACAGGTGAAAGTCCCCGATCCCGTATAATGCCATTATATTTCCTGCCTCCTTTTTTACAGACTTGTCTTGCCGCGGGTACCTTTTTTGTCACTATTATATGTTGCGTTTTTTGTGGTGTCAATATGTGTGCCTTGGGCGGGCGGGGCTGTGTAGGAGCTTTCCCCTTTGACACTTTTGGGGACGCGCACTATAATATGGGTAGTTTTCTGTTGTTGTGAGGAGATTTTTATGGCGAACATTATGGAAATTACTGATTTTAACGCTCCGGAGCTGGATGTGTATGCCCGTTTTACGGAGGCCCAGCTTTTGAACCGGCATGAGCCGGAGAAGGGGCTTTTTATCGCGGAGAGTCCGAAGGTGGTGGAGCGGGCTCTGGATGGGGGGTATGTGCCTGTGTCGCTTTTGCTGGAGCGCAGGCATGTGGAGGGCGAGGCCCGGGATGTGATCCGGCGATGCGGGGACGTGCCGGTCTTTGCCGCGGAGTACGAGGTTCTGAGACAGCTCACCGGCTTTCCTCTGACTCGAGGCGTGCTGTGCGCCATGCGCCGTCCGGCTCTGCCGTCGGTGGAGGAGGTCTGCGGGGGCGCAAGGCGGATCGCGGTTTTGGAGGATATTATGAATCCCACGAACGTGGGGGCGATTTTCCGCTCCGCCGCGGCCCTGGGTATTGACGCGGTGCTGCTGACTCCCTCCTCCAGCAATCCGCTGTACCGGCGGGCCAGCAGGGTCAGCATGGGAACGGTTTTTCAGATCCCCTGGACTTATCTGGACGGTGAGAGGGGACAGTGGCCTCATCCCGGTATGGAGCTGCTGCGGAAGATGGGCTTTCGGACTGCCGCCATGGCTCTCTGTGAGGACTCGCTCTCCATCGACGATCCCCGGCTTATGGCGGAGGAGAGGCTGGCCATCGTGCTGGGCACGGAAGGGGACGGGCTGGCGGCCCGTACCATCGCCCACTGCGACTACACGGTGCGGATCCCCATGTCCCACGGCGTGGATTCCCTCAATGTGGCCGCCGCCAGCGCCGTGGCCTTCTGGCAGCTGGGCAGGAATTTTTCCGCTTTATAAAGAATATGAGCTCCGAGGGCGCCGGCCACAGCCCGGCCGGGGCCTGTCCCGCGGTGGGAAAATTGCCCGGATACGGGGCGGGCAATGGCTATCTCTGGGGGAGATGCCAGTCCACCGGGCCCGCTTCCCGCAGGCCGCACGCCGCAAAGAGCTGGTCCACCTGGCAGAGGTATTCTCCCCGGCCTTTTGATTTGTGGATTTTCTTTCCGTACCGTTCTCCGTTCTCAAAGCTGTGGATCAGGTAAATCCACAGCTCCTTCATCCGGGATACCGCGTTATTCTCATCCTGAAATATTTCCCGGTACCCGGCGAACACCTCGTCGTGAAAGGCCCGAAGCTCCCGCTTTTCCATCCTTCCCTTTCCCTGCCTCAGCCCCCGGATCAGCCCTGGGTCCGCTATGACGCCTCTTCCCAGCATGACGGCCTCCACCTGGGGGAAGCGGCCCGTGAAGGCCTCGTAGTCCTCCCGGGTCAGCAGATTCCCGTTGTAGCAGACAGGCGCCCTGCACAGGGGCAGGATTTCCTCAAAGATTTCCAGGTGGGGCGATCCCCGGTAAAACTCCTGCCGGGTCCTGGGGTGGATGATCAGCTCTGACAGAGGGTAGCGGTTATAGATTTCCACCAGGTGAAAGGCCTCCTGGGGACTGTCCAGGCCGATCCTGGTCTTCACCGAGATCCGCGCCTGGTTTTCCCGGAAAATCTGTTCCAGAAACCGGTCCAGCAGCTCCGGCTCCCCCAGGAAGCCCGCTCCCCGCTTTCTCGACACCACTGTCCCGGAGGGACAGCCCAGATTCAGATTGACCTCCTCATAGCCGTAATCCTCCAGAGCCTTTACCGCCTCCCGGAAGCGCTGGGGATCATTGGTGAGAATCTGGGGGATTAACCGCCCCACCCGGTTGTTCTCCGGCAGGATATCCCGCAGCTCCTTTGTGCGCAGCGTCCGCCTCTGATCCGGCACAATAAAGGGCGTAAAGTACCGGTCTGTCCCCGGAAAGTATTTTTCCAGGGCATTCCGGTAAATATGTCCGGTGATCCCCTCCAGGGGGGCAAGATAAAATTTCATTGCTCCTCTCCTCCCTCTTCTCCCGCGGTCCTTCCGGTTCCAAGCTCCTGCTTTTCCGGCTCCCGCCTTTCATGCCTCTGGCTCCCGCCTTCCCGCTCTACCGGGCCGGACGCACCCTGGCACGGATATCCTCATACATCCGGTCCCGCAGCTCCGCAATAAAGGCCAGGGCCTCCTTGGCCGGGACTCTCTCCTTGATGCTCTTGTCTCTGGCGGCGATCTCCACCACCCCGTCTTTAAGGTTCCGGGGGCTCACCACCACCCGGATAGGCACGCCCAGCAGATCCGCGTCCGCAAACATCTCCCCGGCCCGGACCTTCTGGCGGTCGTCGTAAATCGTCTCGATTCCCTGCCGGATCAGGCTCTCATACAGGCTGTCCGCCGCCGCCTTCGTCTCGGAATCATCGGGGCGCAGGCAGCAGAGATGGACCTCCCAGGGTGCGATGGATATGGGCCAGATGGGGCCGTCCTCATCGTGTCTCGCCTCACAGATGGAGGCCACCAGCCGTCCCACGCCGATGCCGTAGCAGCCCATCACAGGATGATGGGACTCACCGGACTCATCCATAAAGGTCATCCCCATACTCTTTGTGTACTTGGTGCCCAGCTGGAAAATATTTCCCACCTCGATGCCCCGGCGGATCGTGATGGAGGGCTTCTTACAGCAGGGGCAGATATTCCCCTCCTTCACCTTGGAGATATCGCAGTAGGTCAGCTCTCCCAGCTCCCGCTCCAGATTCAGGCCCACATAGTGGCAGCCCTCCCGGTTCGCGCCGGCCACCATGCTGTCGATCCCCTTCAGCGTCACATCGCAGAAAAACGTCACCTGCTCCGGCAGGCCGTAGGGGCCGATGTAGCCCGCCGCCAGAGGGCTGTCCTCCGTGATCTCCGCCGGGTGAAGCTCATCCCCCGCAAGCCTGCGAAGCTTCGTCTCGTTCACCTCATAATCCCCTCTCACAAAGGCCACCACAAAGCTGTCGTCCGAATTTCTCTGGTACACCACCGCCTTGCAGGAGCTCTCCACCGGGGCATTCAGGTATTCGCACACCGCCTCTATGGTCCTGCAGTCCGGCGTCTCCACACACGCCAGCTCTTGAAGTCCCCTCTTCTCCTGATCCGGCGTTCCGTTTTCCGCCGCCTCCATATTGGCCCGGTAGCCGCAGTCCCCGCAGAGCACGATGGAGTCCTCCCCCACATCCGTCAACAGCATATATTCGTGGGAAATACTTCCTCCCATCATCCCTGAGTCGGAGGCCACCGTGATCACCTCCGGGATGCCCACCCGCTGGAAAATCCGGTTGTAGGCCTGGTAGCACCGCTCATAGTACCGCTCCAGATCCTCCTGGGAGGTGTGGAAGGAGTAGGCGTCCTTCATGGTGAACTCCCGCACCCGGATCATCCCCGCCCTCGGTCTGGCCTCATCCCGGAATTTCCGCTGGATCTGGTAAATCATGAAGGGATACTGCTGGTAGGACTGGCCGTACTCCCGCACCAGCTGGACCGCGGCCTCCTCGTGGGTCATCCCCAGCACCAGCCCGGCATCACTCCGGTCCGCGAAGCGCACCAGCTCCCGGCCGATGCTGCTGTACCGCCCCGACTCCATCCAGAGCTCCGCCGGCATCACCACCGGGAAAAGCACCTCCTGCCCGTCGATGGCGCCCATCTCCTCCCGGATGATCCGCTCCACCTTGGAGGTGATCCGCCGCAAAACGGGGAACTCCGAAAAGATTCCGTTCCCCACATATTTCATATAGCCTCCCCGGATCATCAGCGCGTGGCTGTCGATCACACAGTCCGCCGGTCTCTCCTTAAACCTCTGTCCTACTAACGCTTTCAGCTTCATATACAGCCTCCTTCTGTCATTTATCCTTATCCGCAAAGCATGACAACATCCTTTTTGCCCATGCTGTGTCCCCCGGAGGGTTTTGTGAGATCGAAAACGCAGCTTTTTTCCCATAAAAAAGTGTCTTCGACACTTCAACCCCCTAGCCCCCATTCATGGGGGAATTAGG
>CAZGRM010000163.1:0-7794 GCA_964528295.1 uncultured Lachnospiraceae bacterium | reverse complement strand
CGGGCGATGGCCACCCGCTGCTGCTGGCCGCCGGACAGCTCGCTGGGCTTGCGGTCCATCAGCTCGTCGATCTGGACCAGCCGGGCCGCCTCGTTGACCCGGTCCTCCATCTGTGCCTTGGACAGCTTGTCCTTTCCCTTTAAGTTCTGAAGGGGGAACAGGATATTCTGCCGCACGGTCAGATGGGGATAGAGGGCATAATTCTGAAACACCATCCCCACGCCTCTGTGCTCCGGCGGCAGGCTGGTGACGTCGTTGTCGCCGAAGAAGATCCGGCCGCTGGTGGGGCTCAACAGCCCGCAGATCAGGTTCAGGGTGGTGCTTTTTCCGCAGCCGGAGGGGCCGAGGAGGCCGATCAGCTGTCCATCCGGGATTTCAAAGGTAAAATTGTCCACCGCCGCCGTCTCGCTCCGGGATTTTTTGCCGCGGCTTGGGAACTTTTTTGTGAGATTTTGTAGTACGATTTTCATTTTTTTCTCTCCTTTTTTACTTGCTCTGATTATAGCGGATTTTGCCGGGGTTCACAAGATGGAGGCGCAAAAAGATTGATTTCCGGTACCAAAGATTTTCAAACGCGCTCTGGTCATCCTGTCCGGAGGTTGGTATAATGTGGGGAGATAATTGCCTGGAAAGGGAGAGAAACGGAATATGAGAAAAGAGATGTTTGCGAAGGACGGAAGCTGGTATAAGGGGAATCTGCATTCCCACACCACCAACTCGGACGGAAGGCTGCGGCCGGAGGAGGCCGTGAGGCTGTATCAGAGCTACGGATATCATTTTATGTGCCTCAGTGAGCATGACGTGTACACCGATCTGAGAGAGGAGCTTGACCGTAAGGATTTCATTTTGCTGCCGGGGGTGGAGGCCTCCGCCACTTTGATGAACCGGGAGGGGACCGGCGTGAAAAAGACCCACCATATCCATGGAATTCTGGGAAATCAGGAGATGAGGAGGGCGGCGGGAGACCGGCTGTTTCGCCACGGGGACCGGCTGGAGCCTCCCGTCTATGTGGAGGAGTGGAACGGGCTGGAGGTGGCCCAGAGATTGTCCGACAGCCTGAGGGAGAGGGGCTGCTTTACCACCTACAACCATCCCGCCTGGTCCCGGGTGGAGATCGGCGAGGTGGAGGGGCTGAAAAATATCTGGGCTGTGGAAATCTATAACTACGGCACCGCGGTGGAGTGCGGGGAGGGGTACGACAGCGTATTCTGGGAGGCCATGCTGAGAAAGGGCGTCCATGTCAAGGGCTTCGCATCCGACGACAATCACAACCCGGGGAAATTCTTTGACAGTCTGGGGGGCTACGTGATGGTGCGTTCAGAGGAGCTGTCCCATGAGGCCATCGTGAACCACCTGCTGGCCGGGGATTACTACTTCACCGCTGGCCCCCGGATTTTCCAGTGGGGCATCGAGGACAGTACCGTGTTTGTGGAATGCTCCCCGGTGGAGCGGATCAATTTTATCGTGGGAGGAGCCGTGGGAAGCAGCGGGACGATGCTGCGCCACGGGGACCCGCTGACGGCGGGCTTCCATGAGCTGAGGGACAAAGCCACCTACGTGCGGGTGGAGTGCGTGGACCAAAAGGGCCGCACCGCCTGGACGAATCCACTGTGGCTGTAAAGCTTTGGAAGCCGGGGACAAAGCCGGCCGCACCTCAATAGCCCGGAATAGGGAACAATTCTCCGTCCCGGGCTATTCTTTTCGAAACTATATTTAGGGATTGAAAAAAACAGAAAAACGTGTAAAATAAAGGTGATGAAACGGGTTTCAAAAATGCGTGAAAAGGAGAGCGGAGAAATGAAAGGATATTTGTTTGTTCACTTTACCGGGGAGACAGAGGCGGGGGAGCAGGTTTATTTTGCCCTGAGCGAGGACGGGCTTCACTGGGAGGACTTAAACGGAGGGAGGCCGGCGCTTCGCTCCTCCATCGGGGAAAAAGGAGTCCGGGACCCCTTTATTCTCCGCTCTGAGATAGACAAATGCTACTACATCATCGCCACCGACCTGCGGATCGCCTCGGGAAAGGGCTGGGAGGCGGCGGAGAACCAGGGAAGCACCAGAGTCATCCTGTGGAAATCCCGGGATCTGCGCCGGTGGTCCGACCCCTGGTCCGCGGAGCTGGCGGTGCCGGGGGCGGGCTGTGTGTGGGCGCCGGAGGCCGTTTATGACCCGGAGGAGCGGGCCTACCTGGTATTCTGGGCGTCGAAGGTGAGGAAAACGGGGGAGGAGCGGGCAAAGCAGAGAATCTACTGTGCCTACACCAGGGATTTTCGGGAGTTTTCGGAGCCGGAGCTGTATATTGATCGGGACAATGACGTGATTGACACCACCATCATCCGGGAGGGGGAGTATTTCTACCGGTTTTCCAAGGATGAGACGGTGAAAAATATTTATGTGGACCGGGGAAAACGCCTGAGAGGGGAGTTTGAGCCTGTCTTTTCGGAAACCCTGACACAGCTTTACGGGGTGGAGGGCCCGGCGGCCTTCCCGCTGGGGAGGCCCGGCGCCTGGTGTTTGCTGGTGGACCAGTTTGCGGAGCGGAAGGGATATCTGCCGCTGATCACCGATGACCTGGCCGCGGGAAGTTTCCGGGTTTTGGAGCCGGGGGAGTATGACATGGGCCAAAGCCGGAAGCGCCACGGCTCCGTTCTTGCGCTGGGGGAGCAGGAGTACCGGACCCTTCTGGAGTGCTGGCGAACCACCCTCTCGGCCCGGGCGGACGGCGGGGATTCCGCAGGTATGAAAGAGGGCGTTTCGGGGCGACAGGCCGCTGCCGGAGAATGTGGTGATTCCGCAAATATGGAAGAAGGCGTTTCGGGGCGACAGGCTGCTGCCGGAGAATACGGTGTTGCCGCGGGTACGGAAGAAGGCATTTCGGATCGCCCGGCCGCAGTCGGAGAATACGGTGCCTCCGCGGCGGTGGAGGACCGTTTTTCTCCTGTGTGGTACACCGTTCCCTTGTTTGCCAAGCTGCGCCCCCGGAACGTGTATCATAAGGAGCAGGAGCCTGAGCCGGAGGGAGCCGCCGGATCGGAGATCCGGAATCTCCATGTGCTGGCCCGGGCGGAGTATTTCCAAGAGGGAGAGGAGGACTGCCGCGTCCGCGTCTCGGCGGACGATTACTACAAGCTGTACATAAACGGTGTCTTTGTGGCCCAGGGCCCCGCGCCGGGCTATCCGGAGCATTATTACTATAATGAAACCGGTATCAAAAAATATCTGAGGCCCGGAAGGAATACCATTGCGGTCCACCTCTATTACCAGGGGCTGGTGAACCGGGTCTGGAACAGCGGGGATCTGCGGTTTGGCCTGGGGGCTCAGGTGGGAGGCCCCGGAGGTCAGGGCTGGAAGGATCTGAAATGGCGGTATCAGATCTCGAAGGCCTACAGCGGCGGAATCGTCGGGTATGAGACCCAGTTCCTGGAGAATTTTGACGGCCGGCTCTGGGAGGAGGGCTGGAAGGAGAGAGACTTTGACGACAGCCTGTGGCCCCCCATGGTCCCCGCCCCCTGGGCCGATTACCGGTTTGAGGAGCCGGCGGCGCCGCTCCTCCAGGTCTGCCGAAGGGAGCCGGAGCGGGTGGTCCGGCAGCCGGACGGCAGCTGGTTTGTGGACATGGGCTGTGAAGTGACCGGAGGGCTCTGCGTGAAGGCCAGGGCCGAGGCGGATTCCCTGCTGTTGATCCGCTGCGGGGAGGAGCTGGAGGAGGACGGGACGGTGCGGTACCACATGCGCTGCGGCTGCGACTATGAGGAGACCTGGCGGCCCGGGGAGGGGATTCATCTGCTGGAGCCCTATGACTATAAGGGCTTTCGGTATGCCAGCGTCCATCCCAGCCGGGGCGGGGAGGTGCTGGAGGTGTACGGCCTGATCCGCCATTACCCCTTTGAGGAGGAGGCCTGTGTCCTGAAGTGCGGCGACCGCCGCATGGAGCAGGTGTTCGAGATCTGCAAAAACGGAGTGAAGTACGGCACCCAGGAGGGATATCTGGACTGTCCCACCAGGGAGAAGGGCCAGTATCTGGGGGACGCGGTGGTATCCGCCCACTCCCAGGTGTGGCTCATCGGCAGCACCGAACTTCTGAGAAAATGCGTCCGGCAGTTTGCCTGGACCAGCCGGATCTGTCCCGGACTGATGGGGGTGGCCCCCGGCTCTCTGATGCAGGAGATCGGAGATTTCTCCCTGCTGTGGCCGGAGCTTCTGCTTCTGGATTACCAGTTTACGGGGGATAAGGAATTTCTCCGGGAGCATTACCCCACGGTGAAAAACATGATCGGCCACTTTGCCCGGTATGCCAGGGAGGACGGGCTGCTGGTTCAGGTGGCGGACAAGTGGAATCTGGTGGACTGGCCGGAAAATCTCCGGGACGGCTATGACTTCCCCCTCACCAGGCCGGTGGTGGCTCCTGGCTGCCACAATGTGATCAACGCCCTCTATATCGGCGCGGTGAAAGCCATGGAGCGAATCGAGAGTCTTCTCGGACTTCCCGCCCCGGGGAAGGCGGAGGCGCTGAAGGAGGCCTACATTCGGACCTTCTACCGGAGAGATCAGAGGCTGTTCGCGGATAGCGAGACCAGCTCCCACTGTGCCCTCCATTCCAACGGTTACGCCCTGTACTTCGGGCTGGTGCCCCAGGAGGCGGTGAGGACCGTGGGGGACTTTCTGGTGAAAAAGGGGCTGTGCTGCGGGGTGATGGTCAGCTATTTTGTGCTGAAGGGACTGGCCCGGGCGGGCCGGTACCGGGATGTGTATCACCTGTTGGTCAATGAGTCGGAGCACGGCTGGATGAACATGGTGCGGGAGGGGGCCACCACCTGCTGGGAGGCCTGGGGGAAGGAGCAGAAGTGGAACACGAGCCTGTGCCATCCCTGGGCCAGCGGTCCCATTTCCATCCTGATCGAGGAGCTGGCCGGCGTCCGCCCCGATCCCGAAAGCCCCGCCGGATTCCGCCTGGAGCCCCACCTGCCGGTGGAGCTTGGGGACTTTTCCCTGCGGGTGCCCTTCCGGGAAAACGTGATCACAATACAAAGAACCGGCAGCCACACCGCCTGCCAGATGAAAAAACGAGAAAACGCCGGAGAAACCCAAATGTAGCGTGCGCCGGTGGTAAAGAGGCGGACGCGAAAACAAAGAAAAACACAGGGCGGCGATACCGCCGCCGGATCAAAAGGAGGAGAATTATGCTGTATCCAGAATCAAATGAATCCCGGTCCGTCATGGAGCTGGGAGGGATATGGAGCTTTCAGTTGGGAAGAGAAGGAGAGTTTACGGAGGAATGGATGAGGGAGGAGCTGCCGGAGCCGGAAAGCATGGCGGTGCCGGGCTCCTACAACGACCAGAAGGAAAAGATCGAGTACCGGGATCACTACGGCTGGGCCTTCTATCAGAAGACCTTTGAGCTGCCCAGAATCCTGCTGTCCCAGCGCCTGGTGCTGCGGTTTG
This sequence comes from uncultured Lachnospiraceae bacterium, assembly GCA_964528295.1. GTDB lineage: Bacteria > Bacillota > Clostridia > Lachnospirales > Lachnospiraceae > Choladousia. The sequence continues at coordinate 2,352 of CAZGRM010000163.1, read as the reverse complement.
GGGCGGTGGCCCAGGCCGCCAAGGTCTATCTGAACGGAGAGCCGCTGTGCGAGCACAAGGGAGGCTTCCTCCCCTTTGAGGCGGAGATCACCGGGCGGGTAAAGGCGGGGCAGAACCTGCTCTGTGTGGCGGTGGACAACCGGGTAAACCACTCCACCCTGCCCGTGGGCAACGAATCGGGAGCCGCCTTCTTCGGCAGCGGCCTGCCGGACATCGAGAGCATCCGGCAGATGAAGTTCAAGCCAAAGAATCTGCCAAACTTTGACTTCTTCAACTACTGCGGCATCCACCGCCCGGTGAAAATCTACACCACACCGGCCAGCTACATCCGGGATATCACCATCGTCACGGAAATCGAGGGAACCCAGGGAGTGGTCCGCTATCAGATTGAGACAGAGGGCCAGGGCCAGGCGGAGCTTCGGATCCTGGACAGCCAGGGGGCCGTCGTGGCAAAGGCCTCAGGGGCAGAGGGGGAAATTCGGATACCGGAGGCCAGACTGTGGGAGCCGGGCAGCCCCTATCTCTACAAGGCGGAGGTCCGCTTTGGGGAGGACCTCTACACCGAAAGCTTCGGCATCCGCACCGTGAAGGTGGAGGGAAACCGTTTCCTGATCAACGGCAAGCCCTTCTATTTCAAGGGCTTCGGCAAGCATGAGGACAGCGCCTTCCACGGCCGGGGGTTGGATGAGGTGCTGAACGTGAAGGACCTCTCCCTGATTCACTGGCTCAACGCCAACTCCTTCCGCACCTCCCACTATCCCTACTCGGAGGAGATGATGAACCTCTGCGACCGGGAGGGAATCGTGGTGATCGACGAGGTGCCGGCGGTGGGTCTCAGCGTGGGAAAGCCGGAGGAGGACCCGGAGGGCTACGGCAAATATAATAAAGAGCATCACCGGGAGGTGATCCGGGATCTGATCGCCCGGGACAAAAACCATCCCTGCGTGGTGATGTGGTCCATCGCCAACGAGCCCAACACGGAGAACCAGCCCCAGGGGGCCTACGATTACTTCAAGCCCCTCTACGACCTGGCTCACCAGTGTGATCCCCAGGACCGTCCGGTGACGCTGGTGATCTGCCAGAACGACTATGTGAAGGACCTGACTGCCCCCGCCATGGACGTGGTGTGCATGAACCGCTACTACGGCTGGTACGTCTGCGGCGGCGAGCTGGATCTGGCCAAGAAGGCCTTCGCCCTGGAGATGGAATACTGGAGAAAGACGGGAAAGCCGGTGATGCTGACCGAATACGGCGCCGACACGGTGGAGGGCCTCCACGGCACGGTGCCCAGCATGTTCACCGAGGAGTACCAGACCGAATACTACCAGGCCATGAATGAGGTGCTGGATACCTGTGATTTCGTGGTGGGAGAGCAGCTCTGGAATTTCGCTGACTTCGCCACCATCCAGGGGCTGATGCGGGTGGACGGAAACAAAAAGGGCATCCTGACCCGGGACCGCAAGCCGAAGCTGGCCGCCCATTACTGCCGGGATCGCTGGAGCCAGATTCCCGACTTTGATTACAAAAAATAGACAAAACATCTTCTTCCAAAAATCATCCCGCCTTCACGGAAATTCTGCGGAGGCGGAATGATTTGTTGTATGGCGGAGGACCACAGAGCCGGAAACTATCCGGGTCCGGGAAAGGAGGTACCGGCATTGAAACAGGAGACGGAAAAATACGGAATCAAGCAGGTGCTGTCAAATAATCTGTTTATGCTGAGGCAGATTGGAAAAGTTTCCCCATGGCGAATCCCCGCGATTATGATCAACGCGATGGCGGATTGGTCCAAAGGGCTGATTTTTCGGGTGATTGCGGTGGGATACGTGCTCAACCAGATCCAGTCCTCCTCATCCCTCCAAAGGATTTTTGGCGTTGTGGGGCTTTTGTCGCTCCTTTCCTTTGCCTGCCATTTGGTAAACATTCTTCTGAAAAACTGTTTTTTTCCCCGATCCGACCTGAAAATTCAGTCCCACTTCATGAAGCTGGCCTTCGGTAAGGCCCGGGAGGTGGACCTGGAATGCTATGAGAATTCGGAATATTTTGAGCGGCATATCCGGGCCTTAAACGCGTTGAAAAGCCGCCCGAGAATGGTGCTTGATTCCATAGAGCTGCTTTTCGGCGCGGTCTTTGGCTTTCTGGCGTTGTCCGGGCTGGCCCTTTCGCTGGACGGGTTTATGATTTTTTTTGTGGGGCTCCAGATCGTAGCTAACTTTGTGTTTGCCCGGAAGGAAAATTATGAGCGGCGGGCCTATGAGGTGGAGCTGGCGGAGTCCAACCGCCAGGCCGACTACATCCGGCGGGTGCATTACATGCCTGAATACGCCAAGGAGCTGAGGACTACCAATATCA
>CAZGRM010000162.1:0-7861 GCA_964528295.1 uncultured Lachnospiraceae bacterium | reverse complement strand
CTTCCCCCACTTTCTCTAAGTCTGCCATAGCAACCGCGTACTGCTCATCGTTGGGAGCCGTTCCATGCCATGCCGCCTGGTTCTCCATAAAGGATACGCCCTTGCCCTTCACTGTCTTCATGATGATGGCGGTGGGCATGCCCTTGGTGGCCTTCGCCTCCGCAAAAGCGGCGCGCAGCTGATCCATATCATTTCCGTCCGCCACATTGATCACGTGGAAATTGAAGGCCTCGAATTTCTTGTCAATCGGATACGGGGAGCAGACGTCGGCGATATTTCCGTCGATCTGCAGTCCGTTATTATCCACGATCACACAGAGATTGTCCAGCTTTCTGTGTCCGGCGAACATGGAAGCCTCCCATACCTGGCCTTCCTGAATCTCACCGTCTCCCAGAAGGGTGTATACCCGGTAATCCTTGCCGTCCATCTTGCCTGCCAGCGCCATACCTACAGCTGCGGAGATGCCCTGTCCCAGAGAACCGGAGGACATGTCGATGCCGGGAATGTGCTGCATACAGGGATGGCCCTGGAGATGGGAGCCGATGTGGCGCAGTGTGGGAAGATCCTCAACGGGGAAATACCCTCTGTGGGCCATCGCGGAATAGTAGCCGGGAGCCGTGTGTCCCTTGGAGAGCACGAAACGGTCTCTGTCCGGATTCTTCGGATCCTTGGGGTCAATGTTCATCTCCTCAAAATACAGATACGTAAACAGGTCTGCCGCGGAAAGGGATCCGCCCGGATGTCCGGCCTTCGCGCTATGTACCGCCGTCACGATACCCTTGCGGACCTCATTCGCTATTTTTTGTAATTCCAGCGTCGTCATAATATAATTATCCTTTCTTCGATTATACTCACAGTGCCCGGATCTGTGGGGGCATTACTGTCCGTAATATGCGTTGGGGCCATGCTTTCTCAGGAAATGCTTGTCCTGCATACACTGGGGAGCGGGGCCTACGCCGGGATGAATCATCTCGGTCCAAGCCGCCATCTTGGCTACCTCCTCCAGAACTACGGAGTTGTGCACCGCCTCAGCGGCGTCCTTGCCCCAGGTGAAGGGACCGTGGTTGGAGCAGAGAATCGCCGGTACGTGAACCGGATTGATGTTCTTTGCCTTCAGGGTCTCAATGATCACCACACCGGTATTCTTCTCGTAAGCCTCCTCGATCTCCTCCGCCGTCAGGTTTCTGGCACAGGGGATCTCGCCGTACATATAATCCGCATGGGTGGTGCCGTAGCAGGGAATGCCTCTGCCGGCCTGCGCCCAGGAAGTGGCCCAGGGAGAATGGGTATGAACGATACCGCCGATCTCAGGATAAGCCTTAAACAGCTCAATATGCGTAGCCGTATCAGAGGAGGGCTTATATTTTCCTTCCACACGGTTTCCGTCCAGATCCATCACTACCATATCGTCCGGAGTCATCACATCATAGTCCACACCACTGGGCTTGATCACGAAAAGGCCGGACTCCCGGTCGATCTCGCTGACATTTCCCCAGGTATACGTCACAAGTCCGCGGCGGGGAAGCTCCATATTGGCCTCATACACCCTTTTTTTCAGTTCTTCTAACATAGTATCCTCCTTAAATAAATGCGCATATCCCGCCGGCCAGTGAAAGGAACACGAACAAGGGCGGCCGGCAAAACAACACTCTTATGTCTCCTATCATACACTTTTTTCCGTATTTCGTCCAGTGGTTTCTACCCGGTTTTCCAGCATATTTCACAGAATCTGACGTCCTTTCCTGTGTAAACCGTACAAGTTTACTGATTTATCCTTCACTTGTACCTATTCTACACTCTTCAGTGACTCCACCATGTCGATCTTTTTCAATTTAAAATACATGACAAAATTCACAATGATGGAGAAGGCAAAGGTGAACAGCGTCCCGATGACGTAGCTCCCTATTTTGATATTCCGGCCGAACATACAGGTGTCCACCTCCACCGTAGTGATGATAAAGGCGTGGAGGAACTTGCCGATGAAGATACCCACCACCGCGCCGATGATGGTGAGGAGGATATTTTCCCGGTATACGTAGGAGGCCACCTCCCCGTCGTAGAAGCCCAGCACCTTGATGGTGGCCAGCTCCCGCTTCCGCTCATTGATGTTGATATTGTTCAGATTGTACAGCACCACGAAGGCCAGCATCCCGGCGGAGACGATCAGCACCACGATCACCGCGTCCAGGGCCCCCAGCATATAGTCCAGCTGCTCCTTCAGGGACTTGGTGTAGGTCACATTGAGCACCACATCCCGGGTCAGCACCTCCCGGCCAATGTCCTGGGCCACATCCAGTCCGCCCTCCGTGCGGATGAAGTAGCTGTTGTACTCCGGCTCCTCCCCGTAGAGCTCCTGATAGAGAGCCGGGGTAATATAAACGTAATGGTAAAGGTAGTTCTCACAGATGGCCGTCACCGGTATCTCCACCGTCTCATCGTCGAAGGTCAGGGGGACGGTGTCTCCCGGCTCCACGTGAAACTCCTTTGCGATCTTTTCTGAGATGATGGCTCCCTCGTCGGTGAGGGTATAGGTCTCATCCTTGGTCCTGCCGCGGAAATTCAAAAGCTCCTCTAAAGCCTCCGTGTCCTCCGGGACATAGAGGTAGACGGACCAGTCCTTTTTGCTTCCCCTCTCCTCATCTCCCCGCATCTCACTTTTCTGCATGTAAAAGCGCTTGCCGTTGGTGATCCGCTCCTCCTGATCCAGCCAGGCCAGCACCTCCTCCTGCTCCGACTCCGGCGCGTCCGTGTCCAGAACAATCATAGCGTCGTAGAGCTGCAGCTCGTCAAACTGGAGAATCGCCACATCCATGATGGAATCCCGGAGGCCGTAGCCCACCAGCAGCAGTCCCATACAGCCGCCGATGCCGATTACCGTCATCAGGAACCGCTTCTTGTACCGCATCAGATTGCGGACCGTGGACTTCCAGGAGAAGCTAAGCCTCCGCCAGAGAAACGGCAGGTATTCCAGCCATACCCGCTTTCCCTCCTTCGGCGTGGGCGGACGCATCAGCTGGGCCGGCACGGCCTGCAGCTCCCGGTAGCAGGCGGACAGGGTGGCTCCTATGGTGCAGACCAGGGCCACCGCCGCGGCTATGATTCCCACGCCCCAGTCATAGGGGATCAGAATCTTCGGCAGATGGCTGTACAAAATTCCGTAGGCGTTGATGATAATCCATGGGAATATCTTTTCTCCCACCAGCACCCCCACCGCGCTGCCGCCCAGGGTGGCAAAGAAAGCGTACTTCAAATACTTGGAGGCGATGTCCTTCTTCCCGTAGCCCAGAGCCTTCATGGTGCCGATCTGAGTCCGCTCCTCCTCCACCATGCGGGTCATGGTGGTGAGGCTGATCAGGGCCGCCACCAGGAAAAACAGCACCGGAAATACCTTCGCGATGTTGGAAAGCCGGTCCGCGTTCTCACCGAAGCCGGTATTTTCCGGCAGGGCGTTCCGGTCATAGACGTACCATTTGGGGTAGCTCAGATCGGCCAGCTCCTGCTCCGCGTCGGCGATTTTCTCCTCCGCCTCCAGAAGCTCCTGCTCCGCGTCCGCGATCTTCTGCTCTCCCTCCTCGATCTTTTCCTGGGCTTCCCGCTTTCCCTCTTCGTAGTCCTCCCAGCCGTCCTTAATCTTTTCTTCGTTCTCGGCCAGCTCCTTTTCCCCGTCGGCGATCTCCTGCTTTGCGTCCAGGATTTTCTGCCTCGCCTCTGAGAGCTCCTCTCTGGCCGAAGCCAGCTGCCGCTCCCCGTCAGCCAGCTGGGACTGGGACACATTCAGCTCCGCCCAGCCGGTATCCAGCTGCTTTCTGGCCGAGGTCAGCTGCCGCTTCGCCGAGCTTAGCTCCTGCTTTCCCTCCGTCACCTGCTGCTGGGAATCCTTCAGCTTCTGCTCGCTGGCCTCCAGGGTCTTTTTGGCCTCCGCAAGCTTCGTCTTGCCCTCCGCCATCTGGGTACGGCCCTGGGAAAGCTCCTCCCAGCCTGCCGACAGCTGGGCCGCGGCCTCCGTAAGCTTCGCCTCATTTGCCTCCAGCTCCTGGCGGCCCGCCTCCAGGGCGGCGGCTCCCGCCTCCAGCTGAGTCTTGGTGGCGGCAAGCAGGGCGCTGTTTTCCTCCAGCTCTGCCTTGGCAGCCGCCAAGGAGGCGTCCTGCTTCTCCAGCTCCGCCTTGGCAGCCGTCAGTTCCGCCGCCTTTTCTTCCAGCGTGGCCTTCGTGGCGGTCAGCTGGGCCGCCGCCTCATCGATGGCCTCCTTCTGGGCCGGAAGGGACTGCTCCAGCTCCTCCGCCTGCTGCCGCAGGGCGGCGGCCTGGGTCTCAGCCTGGGAAATGGACGATCCCAGCGTCTCGATGTTGGTCGAAAGCTGGGTCACGGCGGCCTGGGCGGCATCCCGGGCGGTCCGGGCGCCATTTGCGGCCTGCTCTGCCTCGCTTGCCCCGGCCTGGGCCTTGTCCGACGCCGCCTTTTTCTCATCCGCGGCGGGCCTCAGGCTGTCGACTGCCGCTTTCTTTTCATCGGCGGCGGCCCGAAGGCTCTCCGCGCTGGCCTGCTTCTCACCCACCGCCTGGCGAAGACTTTCCGCCTGGGTTTTCTTTTCACCGAGGGCGGCGCCAAGGCTCTCTGCCGCCGCCTGCTTTTCTTCCGCCAAAGAGCGGGCACTGTCGGCCTCCGCCTGTTTCTGGGCGGCGGCGGTCTGAGCGCTGTCAGCGGCGGCCTTTTTGCTGTCCGCCTCGCCGCTCCTGGTATCCATCGCGCTCTTTTTGCTGTCCCGCTCTGCCTGGGCGCTGTCCATCTCGGCCTTTTTGCCCTCCGAAGCGGATCTGAGGCTGTTCACCTTCGCCTCCGCTTCCTCTATGTCCTGGCTGGAAGAGCCGCTGTCCTCTTTCAGGTCCGCCAGTTCACTCTCCGCCTTTTCCAGGGCAGTCTGAGCCGCCTGGTACTCCTGCTGGGCGCTCTCCAGGGAGGCCTGGGCCGCCTGGTACTCCCCGGCGGCGGTTTCCAGGGCGGCCTGAGCCGCCTGGTACTCCTGCTGGGTGCTCTGATAGAACGCCTGGGCGGCCTGGCAGCTCTGCTCCGCGGCTTCCTGGGCGGCCTGGGCAGTTTGGTACTCCTGCCGGGCAGCTTCCAGGGAGGTCTGGGCGGAGGCGTAAGCACTCTCCGCCTCCTGGGCCGCCGTCTCCGCCTGCTGCCATTCCCCATAAGCGCTCTGCCAGGCGCTCTCCGCCTCCTGACGCAGGTCCTCCGCCTGCTGCCAGACCGTTTCCGCCTGCTGCCATTCCTCATAGGCGCTCTGCCAGGCGGCCTCCACCTCCTGGTATGTCTGTTCCGCCTGACTCAGGGCTGTCTCCGCCCGGGCCAGCGCCTCATTCCCCTCCGGCAGCTTCGCCTCCGCCGCCGCTTTCTGGCTCTGAAGCTCCGATACGGTCTGGTCCAGCCCGTCCGCCTGTTCAAAAAGAAGGCTGATCCCCTGGCCACCCTCCTCATAGCCTGCCTGGGCCTCCCGCACCTGGGCGGAGGCGGTCTCATAGGCCTGCTGGCCCTGGCTCAGGGCCGCCTCCCCCTCATGGTACTGCTGCCAGGCCTCCGCAAGCTTCGCCGCTCCCGCCTCATACTGGGCCTGCCCTTCCGAGAGCTGGGCCGCTCCCGCCTCGTACTGAGCCTGCCCCTCCGAGAGGGCCGCCGCCTGGGTCTCCAGCTCCGCCTTGCCCTCCGAGAGCTGGGCCGCCCCCTCGTCATACTCCTTCTGGGCCTGGTTAAGCTGGGCCTCCGCCTCATCCAATTGGCTCTCGCCCTCCGAAAGCGCGGCCAGCTGGGTCTCATACTCCTTCCAGCCCGCCTCCAGCTCCTTCTTGCCCTTGTTGATCTGCTTCTGGGCGGAATTCAGCTTTTTCTGGGCGGAAGCGGACTGACTCTGGTATTCCGCCAGGCCGGACTGGTACTCCGCCTCGCCGCTCTCCAGGGTCGCCCGCCCCTCCGCCAGCTGATTTCTGGCATCCGCCAGGGTGGTCTCGTTGGCGGCGATCTCCTCCTCACCGTCGGAAATCTCCGCCTCGCCGTCCGCCACCTCCTGACGAGCGTCCTCCAGCTCCTGGCGGCCTTTTTCCAGCTCCGACTCACCCTCCAGCAGCTCGGACTCCGCCTCCGAAAGCTCCGACTCCGCCTCCAGCTTGCCGTCCTCCAGCTCCTGACGGGCGTCCTCCAGCTCCTGACGGCCGTCCTCTACCTCCTGCTTCGCCTCCGAAAGCTTCTCATTGGCCTCCTCCATCACCTCATTGTAGCGGATCTCACACCGGGCATCCTCCAGCGCCTCCACCCGGTCCAGCAGGGTCTCCACCAGCTCATCGTATCCGTCGCTGTAGGCCAGCTCCTCCTTTGCCCCGGCGGCCCTCACGTAGGCCACACTGTAAACCTCGGAGTCAAAATCCTCCTCCAGCAGATACATAAACGCGGACACCGAACCATTTCCCAGAGTGGAGCTGCCCCGCTCAAAGGCAATATAGCAGGGACTGGAGCCATAGCCGCTGACGGTGAAGACCGTCCGTTTCAGAAAGGTATTCTCCTCGTCGGAAACGGTCACCTCGATCTGGTCTCCCGGCTCATATCCCATCTTAGCGGCATACGCGGAATCCAGAAAGCACTCCCCCGCCGTCCGGGGAAGCTGCCCCGCCTCCACGGCCACCTCGTTGACGCCCTCGGCCAGAGATTCTATGTGAATCACCTCCTGGACGTCCTCCTCCCCGCAGAATACGTCCTCCATGTAGGCTCCCTGTACCTGCTCCACTCCCTCCACCTGCCGGATGGTCTCCAGATCCTCCTCCGTCAGGCCCAGGGTGGACAGCACCTTGATGTCCATCAGATTGCTGTCGTCAAAATAGGCGTCCCCGGTGGCCCTCATATCCGGTGCGGAGGCCTGAATGCCGGAGAAGAAAGCCACTCCCATGGTCACAATAAAAAAAATGGACAGGAAGCGGTTCAGGCTCTTCCGTATTTCCATATAGAAATCTTTTTTCAGCGCTTTCTTTCTCATGTATCTTTTTCCTTACCACTCAATCTGCTCCACCGGGGTGGGCTGCTCATTCATCTCCATCTTTGACACTCGCCCGTTTTTGATCTTGATCACCCGGTCCGCCATGGGAGTGATGGCCGTATTGTGGGTGATGACGATGACTGTCATCCCCTTCTGCCTGCACATATCCTGCAAAAGCTTCAGAATGGATTTGCCCGTCTGGTAATCCAGGGCGCCCGTGGGCTCGTCGCAGAGCAGAAGCTTGGGATTTTTGGCCAGGGCTCTGGCGATGGATACCCGCTGCTGCTCGCCGCCGGAGAGCTGGGCCGGGAAATTTCCCATCCGCTGTCCCAGCCCCACCTCCCTCAGGACCCCGGAGGCGCTCAGAGGATTTTTGCAGATCTGGGAGGCCAGCTCCACATTTTCCAGGGCTGTCAGGTTCGGAATCAGGTTATAAAACTGGAAGACAAAGCCGATATCGTCCCTCCGGTAGCCGGTGAGGCGCCGGTGATTGTACTTGGCGATATTCTGGCCGTCCACCCACACCTGGCCTGTGCTGGCGGAGTCCATGCCGCCCAGAATATTCAGCACCGTGGTCTTTCCGGCGCCGCTGGGGCCTACGATCACCACGAACTCTCCCCGCCGCACTTCAAAATCGATCCCGTCCACCGCATGAATCTCCACCTCTCCCATCCGGTAAACCTTCGTCACCCCCTCCAGCTTCACATACGCTTCCTGCATCCGAACTTCTCCTTTGCGTTTTGTTCTTACTTTCCATTTTACTCACATGTGACCGGGGGCGCAATTACTTTATAAAAATTTTAGGGATGTAAAAAAGTGTCTTCGACACTTCAACCCCCT
>CAZGRM010000161.1:0-7974 GCA_964528295.1 uncultured Lachnospiraceae bacterium | reverse complement strand
GTATTGGAGAAATGTGGGGGACGCGGATGTGCTGAAATGTCTGCGGATGCTCACCTTCCTTCCTCTGGAGCAGATCGACGAGATGGACAAGTGGGAGGGCAGCCAGCTGAATCAGGCCAAGGAGATTCTGGCCTACGAGCTGACCAGCCTGGTACACGGCCAGGAGGAGGCAAAGAAGGCCCAGGAGGGAGCCAGGGCTCTGTTTTCCAGCGGAAACGCGGAGCATATGCCCGGGGCTGAGATCGGGGAATCCGACCTGACGGACGGAGCCATCGATTTGATCTCCCTGCTGCACAAGTCCGGTCTGGTGAATACCCGCTCCGAGGGCCGCAGAGCCATCGAGCAGGGCGGCGTCACGGTGGACGGCGAGAAGGTGTCGGATGTGAAGGCCGTGATCCCCAGAGAAAAGCTGGAGGGAGAGGGTCTGATCCTGAAAAGAGGAAAGAAAAACTTCCGCAAGGTGACCTTAAAATAAGAAAAAACAGGGTGTACGGATCAGAAATTCCGTATCACCCTGTTTTTTTGACGGTTCATTTGGAAAAGCCGGGGTCTGGCGGTCAGGAGGCGGATTCCTGAAGCAGCGCCTTCTTTTTCCAGCCGCCCCGCTTGTAGCAGAGGAAGGTGATCACCGCTCCCAGCACCCAGGAGCAGAGCAGGGAGATCCAGATGCACTGATAGGCGCCGTGGGGTAGCTGGGGAGTCCTGGTGAAAAAGGAGATGCCGTAGGCCAGAGGTACCCGGATGACCACGGTGGTGATCATGGAGATCCACATGGGAGTCATGGTATCCCCGGCGCCCCTCATCACGCCGGACAGGGACTGGGTCACTGCCATGGCGATGTACCCCACCGCCAGGATTCCCATCATGTCGGCGCTCAGCTTCACCAGCTCCTGGGTGGTGGTGAAGATTCCCATAAGATTTTTGCCGAAAAGCAGGATCAGGCCGGTGATTACGGCGGAGGTGCCTGCGGCGATCAAGGTGCCCTGGCAGCTCCCCTGCTCTACCCGGTCGTAGCGGCGGGCTCCCACATTCTGGCCCGCGTAGGTGGTCATGGCGGTGCCGAAGGAGAAGTTTGGCATCATGGCGAAGCCGTCCACCCGCATGATAATCACGTTGGCGGCGATCACCAGCTCTCCGAAGCTGTTGGTCAGGGACTGGACGATGATCAGCGCCATGGAGAAGATGGCCTGGGTCAGCCCGGAGGGAAGGCCCAGCCGGATGATGGTGGAGGCGTGATACCGGGAGAGCTTCAGGTAGCTGAGCCGAAGGTCAAAAATATCGGACATCCGAAAGAGCTTCATCAGACAGAGGGCGGCGGAGACCGCCTGGGCGATGGCGGTAGCCAGAGCCACTCCGGGCACGCCCATATTCAGCCCGGCCACGAACCAGACGTCCAGAACGATATTGATGACGGTGGCGATCAGCAGGTAGACCAGCGCCGAGACGGAGTCCCCCAGTCCCCGCAGCACTCCGCAGAGAATATTGTAGTAGGCCACACCCACGCTGCCCACCAGCAGGATGACCAGATAGGAGGTACACCAGTCAATGATAGAGTCCGGAGTATTCAGAAGCTCCAGCAGGGGCCGGGTGATCAATGGTCCCACGATCATGATGATGACGGTGGCGATACCGGTGAGGGTGACGCAGTTTCCGATGGACCGGGACAGATTTTCCCGCTCCTTGCCGCCGAAATACTGGGAAACCATGACTCCCGCGCCCACGGAAATGCCGATAAACAGCACCAGCAGCAGATTCAAAATGGGGCTGGCGGAGCCCACCGCGGCCAGGGCGTTGTCCCCCACGTAGCGGCCCACCACGATGCTGTCCACCGTATTGTAAAGCTGCTGGGCGATATTGCCGATGAGCATGGGAATGGTGAAAATGATGATTTTCTCCCAGGGCCGTCCCTGCGTCATATCAGAGGGGGCAAAAAGCTGTTTCAGAGTCATGAAAATCCCGTCCTTTCTTCTGTGTAGGTATAGTGGAATTATTCTATCATGCGAAAGGGCGGTATGGAAGAGGGGAATTTGTCAATTTTATGATTTGTTTTGTTTTTTTTGGCAAGATTATCACCACGCTGGGAAAAAGTATGGTATACTCTGTGAATCAGTGATGAAAGCTTTTTGACTTCCCGTCATATATATAGAAGGAAGCCTGTGAGACAGCCGGGAGTTCTGAGTATATGACAAGTGGAAATGGGAGAAAGAGAGAGGAGCTCCGCCAATGGGGAGGGGAGCTGGCCCTTCGGCTGGCGAAATCTCTGGCCTTTTGGGGGATGACATGGATCTTGATGCTGATCGCGGTCCGGGGATTCCAAAGCCCGGAGGGGGACCGGACGGCGGTGAACGCGGACGGGAGCCTCGTGGCGGGGATCGGAGACGGTGAGGCAATGGAGCCGGGAACATCGGCGGGAAATCTAGGGATCCGGGAGGCCGGCGGTACTTTGCCGGAGGATCGGGGAGCCGAGGAGGCCTCCATCCTTTCCGGCGGAGGCGGTGACACTCCGGTGACGGAGGCCCAGGAGGAAAAGCTGGTGGCCCTCACCTTCGACGACGGGCCCCATCCGGTCTACACGGCGGAGCTTCTGGACGGCCTGAAGGAGCGGGGCGTCCGGGCCACTTTCTTTGTGGTGGGGAAGAATATTCCCGGAAATGAGGAGCTGATCCGAAGGATGGACCTGGAGGGGCATCTGATCGGGAACCACACCTACGACCACGTGAAGATTTCCGCCATGGCAGATGAGGAGGCCTGCGCCCAGGTGGAGAAGACCTGCGCCCTGGTAAAGGAGATCACAGGGAAGAATACGGAGTTTGTCCGGCCTCCCTTTGGCTCCTGGAGCAAAAGCCTGGAGTGCTCCTTTGTGATGATTCCGGTGCTCTGGGACGTGGATCCCCTGGACTGGACCACGAAGAACGCGGATCTGGTGGTGGAGCGGGTGCTGAGAGATACGGAGCCGGGGGATATTATTTTGCTTCATGATTATTATGATTCCTCGGTGAAGGCGGCTCTGCGGATTGTGGACGCCCTGCAGGCCCAGGGCTATGAATTTGTAACAGCGGATCAGTTGATTTTAGAATAGAGATACGATTCGGAAGAAAGGAAAAAGCAGCATGGATTTGTTTGAATACGCAAGGACCCGGACAATGAAGAGCGAGGCGCCTCTGGCGTCCAGGATCCGGCCGCGGACTCTGGAGGAGGTGGTGGGGCAGCAGCATATTATAGGGAAGGATAAGCTGCTGTACCGGGCCATCCAGGCGGACAAGCTCAGTTCACTGATCTTTTACGGACCGCCGGGGACGGGGAAAACCACTCTGGCGAAGGTGATCGCCAATACCACCAGCGCGGAGTTTACCCAGATCAACGCCACGGTGGCCGGAAAAAAGGACATGGAGACGGTGGTGGAGAAGGCCAAGGAAAATCGGGGAATGTATGGGAAAAAGACCATTCTTTTCGTGGATGAGATTCACCGGTTTAATAAGGGGCAGCAGGATTATCTTCTGCCCTTCGTGGAGGATGGGACCTTGATTCTCATCGGGGCCACCACGGAAAATCCCTACTTTGAGGTGAATGGAGCTCTGCTGTCCCGCTCTGTCATTTTTGAGCTGAAGCCTCTGGGAAAGGAGGATATCAAGGCCCTGCTGTACCGGGCGGTGAGTGATGTGGAGCGGGGAATGGGGGCCTACAACGCGGTGCTGGAGGAGGACGCGGCGGAATTTCTGGCGGATATCGCCGGAGGTGATGCCAGGGCCGCACTGAACGCGGTGGAGCTGGGAGTGCTGACCACCTCGCCGGGATCAGACGGCAGGATCCGGATTACGCTGGAGGTGGCCTCGGAGTGTATCCAGAAGCGGGCGGTCCGGTATGACAAGGACGGAGACAGCCATTACGACACGATCTCGGCCTTTATAAAGAGTATGCGGGGGTCGGATCCGGACGCGGCGGTGTACTACCTGGCCAGGATGCTGTACGCGGGGGAGGATGTGAAGTTTATTGCCCGCAGGATCATGATCTGCGCGTCGGAGGATGTGGGAAACGCGGATCCCCAGGCGCTGCAGGTGGCGGTGGCCGCTTCCCTGGCGGCGGAGCGGGTGGGACTGCCGGAGGCTCAGCTGATTTTGTCCCAGGCGGCGCTCTACGTGGCGACGGCTCCCAAGAGCAATTCCGCCACCAACGCCATTTTCGAGGCCACCAACGCGGTGAAGGAGCTGCAGGCCGCGGTGCCCGCGCATCTTCAGGACAGCCATTATAAGGGGGCGGCCAAGCTGGGGCATGGGCTGGGGTATGAGTACGCCCACGATTGCCCGAAGCATTTTTCCAGACAGCAGTACCTGCCGGACGCCCTGGTGGGACGGAAATTTTATGAGCCGTCGGAAAATGGGTATGAGCGCAGGATCCGGGAGTATCTGGACTGGATTCATGAGGAGTGACAGAGCCGCGGGAGGATGTATAAGAGTGCCCTGGCGGGAGGCGCCGCGGGAGGATGTATAAGAGTGCCCTGGCGGAGAGAGTCGCGGGAGATGGCGGGAGCGGCCCCCGGCGGGAGGCGCCGCAAGAGGATGTATAAGAGTGCCCGGCGGAGAGAGCCGCGGGAGATGGCAGGAGCGGTCCCTGGCGGGAAGGCTGTCGGAGAAGGATAAGAGCGGGCCGGGGGAGACTTTTGAGGTTTACAAATCGGGAGCCGGCGGCGGAGACCGCCGGAGGAAAGGAGAGGCGCGGATGACAGAACAAAGGAAGGAAAAGGACAGGCGGGGACTGGCAGGGGCGGCGCGACCGGCGGCAAGCTGGGTGATCGTCGCAGTGCTGGCGGCGGCAGTCTGCCTGTGCGTCAAATATTCGGATCACGGAATCCAGATGATCAGATCTTTTTTGGGAACGGTAAAGCCTCTGGTGTATGGCTTCGCCATCGCTTACGTGCTGAATATCTTTATGAAAAAACTGGAGAAACTGTATTTTCCCGGAAAGACAAGTTTCTGGGTGGAGCGGAGCAGGCGGCCGGTCTGCGTGTTCTCCAGTATTTTGCTGGTACTGGTGTTCATTGTGCTGCTGACATTTTTGGTGGTGCCCTCCCTGACCAGCTCGATCCGGGTGCTGACGAAGGACATTCCCAGAGTGGTGGGGGATTTTCAGGTGTGGCTGGTGGAGCTGCTGGACGGCAACCCGGATATCCAGGATTATGTGGAGGGGCTGGAGATTGACTGGAAATCCATCTATGACAAGGTGGGCGGCTTCCTGTCCAGCGGGATCACCAGTATCTTCAATTCCGCCTTCTCGGTGGCGAATCTGGTGGTGAGCTTCATTTTCACCGGAGTGGTGGCCCTGATTTTTTCTATTTATATGCTGTGCCAGAAGGAGCGGATCGGGGGCCAGCTGGAGAAGATCGCCAGGGCCTACGTGCCGGAGCGGATCCGGGACAGTGTGGGCGGCTTCCTGCGCCTGGCCAATGAGACCTTCACCAGCTTTATCACGGGACAGCTTTTGGAGGCGGTGATCCTGGGTACACTGTGCGGGGCGGGAATGTTTCTTCTGCGCATGCCCTATGCGCTGATGACCGGCGTGATCGTGGGAGTGTCCGCGTTGATTCCGGTGATGGGCGCTTACATCGGAGCCTTTGTGGGAGCGTTTATGATCGTGACAGTCAGCCCGCTGAAGGCGGTGGAGTTTTTGGTGTATCTGGTGATCCTTCAGCAGCTGGAGGGAAATCTGATTTATCCCAGAGTGGTGGGCGGTTCCATCGGCCTGCCGGGCATCTGGGTGCTGGCTTCGGTCACGGTGGGCGGCGGCCTGTTCGGTGTCCCCGGAATGCTGTTGGGCGTGCCCCTGACGGCTACGGTCTACAAGTGGCTGCGGAACAATGTGAATAAAAAATTAAGCGCTGTGTGATCTTTTTAACATTTTGGAAAAAGGGATTGAATGACCGGACGGATGCGGATATAATGATACCCGGCGGTATAAAACGGGGAGCGGATAAAACGATACCCGCGGTTTAAAACGGGGAGCGGATAAAACGGTACCCGGCAGTATGAGACGGGGAGAAGAAAGGCAATGGTCACAGGGAAGCTTACTGATACAATCAAAGATGAACGTTGGAACAGAAAGAAAAGGCCCCGGAAGAAATCCGGCCTTTATCTGGCCCTCCTGGCGGGCGAGATTTTGGCGGGGGCGGGGCTTCTGCTGTTCCTTTTTTGCATTGTCACCCGCAGAGGGATATTTTCAAACAGTCAGGAAGAGGCGGCTATGGTCTCGGTGTCCGCGGAGACTGGGGAGAGCCCGGAGGAGGCCGTGACAGAGAGGGAGACAGAGCCGGAGCTGGTTTTTGAGCCCCACTGCGTGGAGGGGACGGAGCCGTCACAGCTCATTGAATTCACGGAGGTGGAGGTGGACGGCACCATCCTGGAGAGTGTGTCCGCCTACCATCCGGCGGAGGAGATCACCTTCGGCCTTGGGAAGGAGTATACGGAGGCGGAGGGAGTTCTGACCTTTCGGGGCAACAGCTTCCGGGACAGTCCGGCCTACGGATTTGCGGAGATGACAGACTATGAGCTGACGGGGCTCTGGTCAAAAGCCACGGGAGGGCTGACCTACGGGGACGCCACCTGGACCGGCAGCGGCTGGACGGGGCAGCCGCTGCTTATGAAATGGCCCAAGGCGGTGAGAGCCCACATGAATATGTACGACTGGGCTAAGGAAGAGGAGGAGCTGGTGGAGGTGATCTATGCCTGCATGGACGGCTACGTTTACTTCCTGGATCTGAAGACCGGACAGGAGACCCGGGACGCCCTGTATCTGGGCTTTACCTTCAAGGGCTCCGGCGCCCTGGATCCCCGGGGCTATCCGATTCTGTACGTGGGAGCCGGATATGACAGCAATGAGGGAACGGCCCGGGTGTTTGTGGTGAATCTGCTGGACTGCTCAGTGATGGATACCTTCGGAAATAATGATTCCTTTTCCCTCCGGGGGAGCCTGAGCTATTTTGACTCTTCGGCCCTGGTGGACGCTGAGACGGATACGCTGATTTATCCCGGGGAGAATGGGATTCTCTATTTGATCAAGCTGAATACCCAGTACGATGAATCGGCCGGGACTCTGACCATAGACCCGGGGCCTGTGGTGAAATGGCGCTACAATGGTGTGCGGACCAGCATCGGTTCCTACTGGCTGGGGATGGAGGACAGCGCCGCCATCTATGGGGGATATCTCTTTATCGCGGACAACGGGGGAAACCTCATGTGCCTGGATCTGAATACCCTGGAGCTGGTATGGGTTCAGGATGTGCTGGACGATTCCAACTCTACCCCGGTGCTGAGTGTGGAGAACGGGCATCTGTATCTCTATGTTAGCACCTCCTTCCATCTGGGCTGGCGAAGCTCCTACTCCGCCCCTGTGCCCATCTGGAAAATTGACGCTGAGACCGGTGAAGTGGTGTGGCGGACCGACTATGAGTGTTACACGGAGGACGGAGTGTCCGGCGGTGTGCAGTCCACCATCGCGGTGGGGGCGAAGGGTCTGTCGGAGTATCTTTATGTCACCGTCTCCAGGACTGGTGAGATGTACGACGGAGTGCTGGCCTGCCTGGACCGGCAGACGGGTGAGGTGGTCTGGGAGCACAAGTCCTACTACGCCTGGTCCTCCCCGGTATGTGTCTACAATTCCGACGGCAGCGGTGCTGTCCTCTACTGTGCCTGCAACGGCAAGATGTATCTGCTGGACGGCGTCACCGGAGAGGTTCGCTCCACTCTTTCCCTGAGCGACGGGGCCATCGAGGCGTCTCCGGCTGTCTATGAGCAGTACGCGGTGGTGGGCACCAGAGCGTGCCAGATCTGGGGGATTGAGTTGAAATAAGTTGTTGTTCACTCGTTACTGTTTACACGCCAGCCAGTATACAGCCACCGGGGCGGGTAGGGGACTTTCCAAAACAATGGAAGGGCGCTTTTAGGCGTAGGTGAGATCCACTGCTTACGGAGACTTGAGGACGAA
>CAZGRM010000160.1:0-8012 GCA_964528295.1 uncultured Lachnospiraceae bacterium | reverse complement strand
GTTCGTCAATGGTCTCAAATTCCTTAAAGCACTTGTTGCAGGCAACGATGAACAGGTTGTCCTTACCGGCCAATACTGACGCCAGCTCATCGCGGCTTTTCAACTTATACTTGGTATAATTCTCCAATTGCTCACCCTCCTTATAAATTTGTTCCGCAAACCTTATCTGTTTTTGTTATTTTTTATCTCCTGTGTTTTGAAGAAAAAAATAATAAGCAAATAATGCAGTTCTGCAATCAATACTCCTTAAATATAACATATATTGGCTATATTATCTAGTCCAAACGTGTTTTTTTTAAGCACAAATTACATAATTCGCTAAGATCTCCGAAAGTCCGCCCCGCTACGCTTTCGGAATCGCGACGGTAAACCGGCTGCCTTCTCCCAGCCTGCTTTCCGCCGCAATTGTGCCGCCGTGGGCCCGCACGATGGCCTTCGCAATGGTCAGACCGATGCCTGAGCCTCCCATCCGGCGGCTTCTGGAACGGTCTGTCCGGTAGAAACGCTCAAAAATCAGCTGTAAATCCTGCTCCGCTATGCCGATGCCGCTGTCCTCCACCCAGAGAATCACGCTCTCCTCCGTCTCCCGCGCCACAATCCGTATTTTTCCGGCCTCCGGCGTATATTTTACGGCGTTTGATACCAGGTTGGTAATCACCTGCTGCATCCTTTCCCGGTCAGCCAGGACCACGGATGGCGTTCCGGTTACCTCGCAGCAAATATTCTTTTCTCCAAGGGGCGTCTCGAAATTTCTGACAACGATTCCCGCAAGCTCCAGCAGATCTACCGGAGTCTTCTTCAGATTCAGATTTTCGTATTCCGCCTGCCTAAGCCGCTCCAAATCGGCCACCAGCCCGGAAATTCTCTCCAGCTCATCATAGCAGCATTGCAGCCGCCGGGGCGTCGGCTCCCAAACTCCCTCCAGAATCGCTTCTATATAAGAGGAGACATTGGCAATGGGCGTGCGAAGCTCGTGGGCCACATCCGTAGTCAGCCGCCTGCGCAGGTCCTCCTGCTTTTCCAGGCTCTCCGCCATCTGATTGACCGCCCCGCTCAGCTCCGCCAGCTCCTGTGTCCCCACCGGGGCTTCAAACCGGATCGAATAATTTCCCTCGGATATTTCTCTGGTAATCTCCGTCGTCTTTGCGATAGGCGCGGAAAGCCGTCTCGCCAGAATCGTCCCCGCGATGACAGCCCCCGCGATGGACAAAAGCCCTACGGCAATCAGAATCAGATTCAGAGCGTTCAGGAAGTGAAAATCATCCTCATCCAGATGGTAGGGGCTGTAGTAGCTCACATCCAGATACCCCACCACCGCTCCGTTTTGCTTCAGATCATACCGATACGTCACAAAGTTCCCGTTCAGCTCTGACCGCTGTCTCTCCATCTGGGTACTGATTTGCAGCATAATCTGATGGCACAGCGTCATATCGTGATTTTCCGCGTCCCAGACCACATTTCCCGCCGCGTCATACAGCCGGATAATATAGCCATCCTGCAGGGCATACATGCCGAAGCCATGAATGTAATCCTGGTTCCACGCACCCGTGTCGCTGTCATACTGAGGACTCAGCACATCCGGCAGCCCTTCCAAAAACCGCTTCTGCTGCTCCTCCACATACTTTTCAAACTGCCGGTTGATCAAAAGATTCGCAGTTAAGCTGATCAGGGAGATGGCAATCAATACAATCAACGCGAACCCCGCCGACAGCTGCGTGCTGAGCCTTAGTTTTCGCCTCATCACATATCGCCTCCGAATCGATAGCCTGTGCCGTGGACCGTCCGGACATAAACCGGTTTTCTCGGGTCGTCCTCCAGCTTTTTGCGCAGATTTTTTACGTGTGTGTCAATCACCCTGCTATATCCGTCAAAGTCCGGATCAAAGGCAATGGCGATGAGATCCTCCCTTGTAAATACCCGCTGCGGGTATTTCGTAAGGGCGGACAAAATATTCCACTCGATGGGCGTAAGCACCACGGTCCGGCCCGCCTTATTTACTTCTCTGTGATCGTAATCTATGACAAGATCTCCGTTATTCCAGGAGAATTTCTCTACCAGGGGCTTCAGGTCCTCCCCGGCTCTCCGAAGTATCGTCCGCATCCGGGCATACAGATTTTTCAGGCTGAAGGGCTTCGTAATATAATCATCCGCTCCGAGACCAAGGCCCCGCAGCATATCCTCCTCCATCGTCTTTGCCGTCAGCATGATGATGGGCACCCGGGACTGTTTGCGCAGCGCGGTGCAGACCTCCTCCCCGGACAGATCCGGCAGCATTAAATCCAAAATCACAAAGGAGATCCGCTGCTTCTGAAAAATCCGCAGGGCCTCCCGGCCTGTCTCCGCCGAAAAGACGTGATACCCCTGTTTTTGCAGATACGAGGACACAGCCTCCCGGATCATCTGCTCATCGTCCACCACCAATACATTGATTGAGCCTGCCATATGAAATGTACCTTCCTTTCTGACACGTATTATAAGGGTTTCATCCGGTACTTGCAACGGGCTCTTCGGAAAATGACGCTCATTTCCGCGGTCTTTCCCGCCGCGTACTTTTTTGTATGTTTCCCTTTTGACATATTGATTTCCACCTTTCCGCTGCTGAATTAAGATATCTTAGCAAAAAGTTTTGTGGTTTTTATGTGCTGGAGTACCTTGTCAAAATATCATATTTTTATGTCAAATATACGCAAGGCTTTTTTTATTTTAGATATTATACTGTAAGAATCGACAGTGCGAAACAGGAGGTATATCTATGAATAAGACATGGTGGAAGGAAGCTGTGGTGTATCAAATCTATCCCCGCAGCTTTATGGACAGCAACGGAGACGGCGTAGGTGACCTGAAGGGCATCACCTCCCGCCTGGATTATCTGAAATATCTGGGTGTGGATGTGCTGTGGCTCTCTCCCATTTACAAATCTCCCAATGACGATAACGGCTATGATATCAGCGATTACCAGGACATTATGGACGAATTCGGTACCATGGCGGATTTTGATGAGCTTTTATCCGAGGCCCACAGGCGGGGTCTGAAGATTGTGATGGATCTGGTGGTGAATCACAGCTCCGATGAGCACAGATGGTTTGTGGAAAGCCGCAAGAGCACGGATAATCCTTACCGGGACTATTATATCTGGAGAAAGCCCAGGGAGGACGGCTCCGCCCCCACCAACTGGGGCTGCTGCTTCGGCGGCTCCGCCTGGGAGTACGACGAGACCACCGGCATGTACTATCTCCATCTGTTTTCCAAAAAGCAGCCGGACCTGAACTGGTCCAATCCCAAGGTCCGGGACGAGGTTTTTCATATGATGGACTGGTGGTGTCAGAAGGGCATCGACGGCTTCCGCATGGATGTCATCAGCCTGATCGCAAAAGAGAAGGAGTTCACGGACGGCGAAACAGGCGATACCGGCTTCGGCGACTTCGGTCCCTGCTGCTCCCACCGTCCCCACGTACATGATTACCTCCACGAGATGAACCAGCGGGTGCTCTCCCGCTACGATCTCATGACCGTAGGGGAGACCGGAGGCGTCACCCCGGCGCTTGCCAAGCTGTACGCCGGGGAAAATACCCATGAGCTGAACATGGTATTTCAGTTTGACCATGTGGAGGGCGAGGGCAAGTATGGGAAGTGGACGGACGAGAAGCCGGACCTTCTCCGGCTGAAACAGATTTTCAACAAATGGCAGACTGAGCTGTACGGTCAGGCCTGGAACAGTCTCTACTGGGATAACCATGACCAGCCAAGGGCCGTATCCCGCTTTGGGGACGACAGCCCCGCCTACCGCCAGGTGTCCGCCAAAATGTTGGCCACCTGTCTTCACATGATGCAGGGCACTCCCTACATCTATCAGGGGGAGGAGCTGGGAATGACCAACTATCCCTTCCGGGATATTTCGGATTTCCGGGATATCGAGAGCCGGAACGCCTACCGGGAGTGGGTGGAGGAGGGACGCATCTCCCGGGAAGCCTTCTGGCCCTGCCTGCTCCACAAGAGCCGGGACAATGCCCGCACCCCGGTGCAGTGGGATGACTCAGCCAACGCCGGCTTCACCACAGGGACTCCCTGGCTGGCCGTAAACCCCAATTATACGGAAATCAACGCCAAAACCGAGGTCGCCGATCCCTCCTCGGTCTTCCACTACTACCGGAAGCTGCTTCGGCTCCGCAGGCAGGAGGACATCATCGTATACGGGAAATTTGAACTGCTGCTGCCAGAGGACCGGAATCTCTTCGTCTTCACCCGGACCCTGGAGGAGGAGCAGCTTCTGGTGGTATGCAGCTTTACCAGCGGCGCCCTCTCCTTTGAGGTTCCCCGGGAATTTGCGGACGCCAAATGCCTGATCGGAAACTACGACCGGGAAGCACTTTCAGGCACCCTGGAGCTGAAGCCCTACGAGGCCTTCGTGCTGAAACGACGATAGCCAAAAAAACTGCCGAAGGACAGCATCCGCCGTTCTCCGCAGGAATCCACTCTTTTATAGAATTCCTGTGAACAGAACGGCCGCTTTCCTTCGGCAGCTCCACTTCCGCCCAGTATTTCTTAAGCTATGCGGGAATCATCCCGGTCTTAAATACCCGCATCATCTCTCTGGTCAGGCTAATGCCGTCGTCCTCCGGCACCTGCTCTCTGAGGCACCATTCCGCCACGGAAAGCTCATTTGCGTCCATGCGGATCTCATCCTCCCCGTCCGCTTCGGCAAAGAACCCCATCAGCAGCGTGCTGGTGAAGGACCAGGGCTGGCTCTTGTAGTACCGGATATTTTTCACCCGAAGTCCTACCTCCTCCATCACTTCCCGCTTTACGGTCTCCTCGATGGTCTCCCCGATCTCCGCGAAACCGGCGATCAGGGCGTATTTCTTGAAGGTTCTCCCCGCGTACTTTGTCAGCAGGATCTGATCCCCCTTCGTCACCCCCACAATCACCGCCGGAGAAATCTTCGGATATTCCGTCTGCCCGCAGCTCTCACAGCGCATCATCCGCTCTCTTGCGTCATGTACCATCTGCCCTCCGCATTTCGGACAATACCGGTGGCTCCCGTACCACCCCGCCAGCTGAAATCCGGTAACACCGGCAAAAGCCTCCTCCTTGGGGCCCGCTGTCCGCACAATCTCCAGAGGCTCCCAGGAAATGTCGGGAAACATCCCCTGCTCTACACTGTCATGCAGCAGCGGCTCCGCGATCAGATAATACTCTGTGTCATCCACGGCAAACAAATAGAGATACCGGCCGTCCAGCTCCGGCCTGCGTTCGCTCACCTCTCCATACGTTAAAAAGGTCAGCTGTCCCTCCCGGTACCGGACCAGAATCTCTCTGCCTCTGTAGCAAAGGATCCTGCTGTCCTCGCTGGGGGTGCTGTTCCTGTACTCATTGTGATACCTGTCAAGTCCGATATCCTGTATCATTTGTTCTCCCTCCGGTCCATATATCACCGCCGCCTTGCGGGCTGTCCCGCGGCCATACAGCGGTTATCTTTTTATCTTAGCCGCCAAAATTCCTCTGTTTCCAAGGAAAAAGGGACACTCTCCTGTCCCTCCTGCCTTCCTTATTTTCCGCCTCTCTTACATGGCGTCCCAGGTAAACTCCTCGGCGGTCTTCTGCCCCGCCTCCTGGGGTGTGCTCGTTTCGGAGGCCTTCATTTCCTCCGCCTCCGAACGGTACTCCTTCACTGTCACACAGAAGCACCTCATATCTCCCACCACATAATAATAGATATCCCGATAGTCCTTGGAGCTGTCATCCACCGTCAGAATATACAGATAATCCTTCGCCTTCGTGTAGACCGCGCTGGAGCTGATCTGGGCATTGATGTTGCTGTAGACCAGATTGTTGGTCAGCATATCCCGAAGCTGCTCGTACTCCACCACACGGTAATTTGTATCCATATAGTTACAGGTGATGGTCGAGGTCTCCGTCTCATCTCCAAAGCCGGACCGCTTGTACACGGTGGAATCCTCTCCGCTAAGGGAATCCACCTCCTCCCAATCCTCCGGCGCCGGATACGTTCCCATCCTGGCACTGGCGGAAGCGTTTTCCTCCTGCGCCTCCTCAAAATACTCCTCCGCACCACACAAAGCTCCCGGACCGATACCAAACGCCGCAAACAGCGAAGCTGCAATCCCCACTGTCATACGCACCCATTTTTTATCCGCCGTTTTCTTCATAATACCCCCGTCTCCTATTATTATCATTTTTTCTGATACATAATCTGAATACAGTATAATAGGAAATCCACAATTTGTCACTAAAGAGTTTTCTTAATTTTTCAAAACTACAAATAAGAAAAGATAAAAATATACAAAACAAAAGAGTGGAACCTTCTGTTCCACCCCTTTCCTATCCCAAGACACGCTCTAAAGCCCCATTCTTCGAACCGCCGGCCGCAGCGCCATATAAACCGCCGTGGCCACAATCACCGACAGCACCGCGTTAATGGACGTGGACGCGATATTCCAGGCCAGCGTCACCTCCGCCGCCGCTTTTCCCATAATCACGATCTTATAAAAATATCCCACCAGCGGATCAAAAATCACGTTAAACAAAAGCCCGCCAATCGAAGCGATCACGGTCCACCGCAGCACATACTTCTTATCATTGGACTGATTAATCTTCCCAATCCGGTGAGCGATCAAGCCCGTAATCACTCCAATGCAGAACTTCAGAATAAAGGTCTTCGGAGCATAAGCCAGATAGACCGGATCAAACAAATCTCCAATGGTCATTCCGATCGCTCCTCCGATCCCTCCCCAGACGCCGCCAAGTACCAGCGCCCCCAGTACGCATACCGCGTTTCCCAGATGGATCGACGTGGCGTCTCCTCCCGGCAGCGTGATCTTGATCTGAAGGAAGGTAAACACCACATAGGACAACGCGGCAAACATTCCCGTCATTACCACCTTTTGAATTCTTTCGTTTTTCATAAACATCCTCCTCAATCGTTTTTCTCACACAGTATATCCTCCCTTGGACCGATTGAAAAGTACCATTTCTCTCATTTCTATTCAGGCCAGTTTGGAAAATAGAAAAAAAGCCTTACATCCCCTCTCAAAGGTTCTGTAAGGCTTCTTCTTACTTCGCGTAATCTACAACCCGGCTCTCCCGGATCACACTTACCTTGATCTGGCCCGGATATTCCAGCTCCGCTTCGATCTGCTTTGAAATATTCCTTGCCAAAAGTACCATGTCCGCATCATTTACCTGATCCGGAACTACCATAACTCGAATCTCTCTACCTGCCTGAATAGCAAATGATTTTTCCACACCCTTAAAGGTATTTGTAATATCTTCCAACTGTTTTAATCTGTTTGTATATGTTTCCAGCGTTTCACGTCTCGCTCCCGGACGGGCTGCTGAAATCGTATCCGCAGCCTGTACGATACAGGCGATCAGCGACTCTGCTTCAACATCACCATGATGTGCTTCCACCGCGTTGATAACGATCTGAGACTCCTTGTATTTCTTACAGAGATCGGCACCAATCTGAATGTGAGAGCCCTCAATCTCATGGTCAATGGACTTCCCGATATCGTGCAATAATCCGGCCCGCTTTGCCAGTCTCACATCCACACCGATCTCGCCTGCCAGCAGCCCGGAAAGCTGCGCCACCTCGATGGAGTGCTTCAATGCGTTCTGTCCATAGCTTGTCCTGTATTTCATACGGCCAAGCAGACGAACCAGTTCCGGATGAATGCCGTGTACGCCAACCTCCAGCGTAGCGGCCTCTCCTTCCTCCCGGATTATCGTTTCTACTTCTCTTTGTGCCTTTTCCACCATTTCTTCGATTCTGGCCGGATGGATTCGGCCATCCACAATCAGTTTTTCCAGCGCGATCCTTGCGACTTCTCTTCTGATTGGATCAAAGCCTGACAAAATAACGGCCTCCGGCGTATCATCGATAATCAAATCCACTCCGGTAAGCGTCTCCAGTGTCCGGATGTTTCTGCCCTCCCGGCCGATGATTCTTCCCTTCATCTCATCGCTGGGAAGCTGTACGACAGAGATTGTGGTCTCTG
>CAZGRM010000159.1:0-8017 GCA_964528295.1 uncultured Lachnospiraceae bacterium | reverse complement strand
TGAGCCGCCTGATCAAAAAATGCAACGATTTCGGCGCGGGCGGCGTGTCCGTGGCCATCGGCGAGCTGGCCCCCGGCCTTCATATTTATCTGGACAAGGTGCCGAAGAAATATGCGGGCCTGGACGGCACGGAGCTGGCCATTTCCGAGTCCCAGGAGCGCATGGCGGTGGTGGTTTCCCCCAAGGATGTGGAGGAATTTATGAAATACGCCGCGGAGGAGAACCTGGAGGCCGTCGAGGTGGCCGTGGTGACGGAGGAGCCCAGGCTGGTGCTGATCTGGAGAGACAAGGAGATTGTAAATATCTCCCGGGCCTTCCTCGACACCAACGGAGCCCATCAGGAGACCTCCGTTACCGTGGAAATGCCCTCCGAGACGGAAAAATATTTTGTGAGAGATGAAGTGAAGGACGTGAAGGCCAAGTGGCTGGAGACCCTGGCGGACCTGAACTGCTGCTCCCAGAAGGGCCTGGTGGAGATGTTTGACGGCTCCATCGGTGCGGGCTCCGTATTTATGCCCTACGGCGGAAAATATCAGCTCACCGAGACCCAGGCCATGGTGGCGAAGCTGCCCGTATGGAAGGGAAAGACCGACACCGTGACCATGATGAGCTACGGCTTTGATCCCTACCTGTCAAGCTGGAGCCCCTACCACGGTGCGGTTTACGCCGTGCTGGAGTCAGTGGCCAGAATTGTGGCAAACGGCGGCGATTACAGAAAAATCCGCTTCACCTTCCAGGAATACTTCCGCCGGATGACCGAGGATCCCAGGCGCTGGAGCCAGCCCTTTGCGGCGCTGCTGGGAGCCTACGAGGCGCAGCTGGGCTTTGGCCTGCCCTCCATCGGAGGAAAGGACAGCATGTCCGGCAGCTTCAATGAGATTGATGTGCCCCCCACCCTGGTTTCCTTTGCGGTGGATATCGCCAGTGACAAGGAGATCATCACGCCGGAGCTGAAGAAGGCGGGGAGCAAGCTGGTATGGCTGCGCGTGGAGAAGAACGAGTACGATCTTCCGGTTTACAGCCAGGTCATGGAGCTTTACGGCAAGGCCCATGAGGACATCCGGGCTGGACGGATCATCTCCGCCTACGCATTGGACGGCAAGGGAATCGCGGTCGCGTTGTCCAAGATGGCCTTCGGAAACGGCAAGGGCCTGAAAATCGAGCACAATGTGGACGAGAGAGACCTGTTCAAGGCAGGCTTTGGCGATCTTGTGGCCGAGGTGCCGGAGGGCATGGCAGGCAGCCTGGCCTGCGCCTATACCGTGATCGGCGAGGTGACGGATCAGGGAACCTTTGAATATAAGGATGTGGTGATCCCCGTCGATAAGGCGCTGAAGGCCTGGAAGGGTACCCTGGAGCGGGTATTTAAGACGGATTCCGGCATCGAGACTGTGGGCGGCGGACTGGATCTTGACGGGAACCCGGTGGACGGCCCCACCGCATATTTCTTTGCGGACAAGGAGAGCGTCGGCGGAGTCCACACCGCCGACGGATACAAGGCGAATCAGATCTATGTCTGCAAAAATAAGGTGGCGAAGCCCAGAGTCTTCATTCCGGTATTCCCGGGGACCAACTGCGAGTACGACAGCAAGGCGGCCTTTGAGCGGGCCGGCGCTGAGGTGGACGTGAAGGTATTTAAGAATCTGACCGCGGAGGATATCCGGGAGTCGGTGGAGATCTTTGAGAAATCCATTGATCAAGCCCAGATTATCATGTTCCCCGGCGGATTCTCCGCGGGCGACGAGCCTGACGGCTCCGCGAAATTCTTTGCCACAGCCTTCCAGAACGCGAAGATTAAGGAGGCGGTGACGAAGCTTCTGAACCAGAGGGACGGACTGGCCCTGGGGATCTGCAATGGCTTCCAGGCTTTGATCAAGCTGGGACTTGTGCCCCACGGCGAGATTGTGGGACAGAACGCCCAGTCACCCACACTGACCTTCAATACCATCGGCCGCCATATTTCAAAGATGGTTTACCTGAAGGTGGTGAGCGATAAGTCTCCCTGGCTTGCGGGGGCGCGGCTTGGAGGCGTGTATGTCAATCCGGCCTCCCACGGCGAGGGCCGTTTCGTGGCAAACAAGGAGTGGCTCGAAAAGCTGTTCGCGGGCGGACAGGTGGCTACCCAGTATTGTGACCCGGATGGAAATATCTGTGTGGATGACGAAGAGTGGAATGTGAATGGTTCTTATTTTGCCATCGAGGGCATCACCAGCCCGGATGGGCGGGTATTGGGCAAAATGGCCCATTCGGAGCGCCGGGGCGATTCTGTGGCGGTGAACATTTACGGGGAACAGGATATCAGGATCTTTGAATCGGGAGTAGCATATTTTAAATAATGAAAAAGCAGAAAATGACGGCAGATAATGTCGAACAGTTAATGGAGATTGTAAGGTCGCTTCAGCGGGGGGAGGATCCCGCGGAGGCGGCCCTGAAAAGAGAGACGGAGCGTGTGCCGGAGGCAGACGCTCCGATGGCGTATCTTCAGAAGGAGGAAAAAGCTTCCAGCGATCGGGAGGATACGGAGGAGGAACCGCCGGTTGAGAAAAAGCGGCCGGAGAGCAGAGGGAAAAAATCCAGGAAAAAGCAGGCGGGCCTGTCCCAGGCCGAGGCGGACCGGCGGATTCGGAACATGGAGGAGGAGAAGCCGGAGCAAAACGGGGAGGACTGGGACGAGGACGATGAGTTTGAGGAATTTCTGCGGGAGGACAACTCGGAGCTCTTCGGCGGCGCCGTAAGCGGGGAGAAAATTTCCGGCGCCCTGGGAGCCGCCAGGGGGTTCCTCAAAAGGCTGAGGGAAGAGGCGGAGGAGAACCGCCGGCGAAAGAAAATCGAAAAGCAGGAGGCCGAAAAGCGGAAGGAAGCGGCCGAGGCGGACGTTTCGGCGGAGGCCGGTTCCCCCGAAGATCTTTCGGAAGAAGAAAAGAGAGAGAAAAGGCCCCCGGCACAGCCGGCCGCCGAAGAGGCGCCGCCCGCAAAAGAGCCGGAAAGGAGGGCGACGCTGCTTTCCGGGGTGGGGAACAGACGGTCCGATCCGCTGGACGACGCTGAGATTCGAAAGACAGAGCGCTCCCTGCTGAGGCGGAGGATCCTTTTGCGGGACGAGGAGGATGAGCTGGAGGAAGAAGCGCGTCCTGCCGCGAAGGAGGCGCCGCCCGCGGAGGAGGAGGCCAATGTCTTTGAGCGGATTGCCGGGGCGCGTGAGGAGCCCGATGGGATGGAAGAGCCGCCGCGGGACAGTAAAGCCGATGGTTCGAATCCGGTAGGGGCGGACGAGTCTCGGGAAAGGGAGAGCAAAGGGGCGGACGGCCCTGGCTCTTCCGCACGGCAAGACTCCTCCGCATGGCAAGACTCCTCCGTACGGGCTGACTCCTCCGCACGGGATGACTCGGGGGATACGGAACATTCCGCCCCGGCGGCGGATTCTTTGAAGGACGCGGAGAAACCGGCCCATGAGGCGGAGGATTTGGACCATACCATTTCCAGAAAGCAGAAATCCGCTTCTCTGCGCCCGAATCCCTGGTCCGGGAAAATTGATCTGCACAGCGTGAAGGAATACATCTCCGATCTTTTTGAGGAGCTGCGCCAGCGGGGCATCTCCAGGCGGGAATGGATCATGCTGGGGGCGGGCGCTGTCTTCGCGGTGCTGCTGATCGCCCTTATTTTCAACGGGATCACCGGCTCCATGGCCAAGAAGGAGAAGAGCAAAAACGTGATCGCCGATGAGGGCCTTACTGTGCTGGTGGAGGAGGAGCCCCAGGAGTGGTGCGGCTCCTACCCGGTGCGCCTGTTCTTCGGGGTTTCCGGCGCCGAGATCCAGAGGATCCAGGTGAACGGAACCGCATATACGGCGGATGACAAGGGAATGGTGACCGTGATGGCGGATGACTGGCTGCTGGAGGCTGTGGTGGAGACCAGCCAGGGCACCAAGAACGCCAGGATCGAGATCCCATGGCTGGACGGCGACGCTCCGGTGGTCAACGCTTCACTGAGCGAGGACAGGATCGTTTTGACCGCCGCGGACGCCCGCTCCACTGTGAAAAAAATATATTACGCTCAGGTGGAGCAGGGGGCATTTTTTAACCTTCCCTGCTACCAGGAGTACAAGGAGCCCATACCCTACGCGGAGGGAACCACCTACTATTTTTACGCGGAGGATGAGGCCGGAAACAGGAGCGTGCCGGTGATCACCACCATGGAGCGGGCCGAGAGCCTGACACTGCGCCAGGAGAGCATGTCCCTGTTTCCGGGAGAGACCGGGGAGCTGATGGCTCAGGCGCGGCCGGAGGGAGCCCTCTTGACCAATCTGAAATATGAGAGCATGAATCCCGAGATCCTGTCGGTGGACAGCACCGGGAGGGTGACGGCCCTCTCCGAGGGGACGGGAACGATGAAGGTAAGCGCGGATAAAGTGGACTCTGTGATCTGCACGGTGGAGGTGTCGAGTACCCGCACAGTCACCATCAGCGCGTTGGGGGACTGTACGCTGGGCACGGACGAAAACTTTAACACAGATACGAATTTTGACGCCTTTTACGCGGTGAACGGCTCTTCCTATTTCTTTGCCAATGTGCGGTCGATTCTGGAGGAGGACGACGCCACCTTTGCCAATCTGGAGGGAACCTTCACTACCTCCACTGCGAGAGAGGTGAAGGAATACGCTTTTAAGGGGGATCCCTCCTACACGGAGATCCTGCGGTCGGGCTCCGTCGATGTGGTGACTCTGGCCAACAATCACAGCAGCGACTACGGCAGCCAGAGCCTGACAGACACACAGAACGCTCTGGCGGAGGCCGGCATTGATTACTGCATGGGCGACACCATTGTGGTGAAGGAGGTAAACGGCATCCGGACCGGATTTATCGGAATCTATGTGCTGAACGACGGCCTGGCGAGGGAAAGCCAGGTGCGGGAGACCATAGCGGCCGCGAAGGCCCAGGGGGCCCAGCTGGTGATCGTGGCTTTCCACTGGGGGGAGGAGAGAGTTACCCAGCCGGACGAGACGCAGCGGACGCTGGCCCATCTTGCCATCGACTGCGGCGCGGATCTGGTGGTGGGGCATCATCCCCACGTGCTCCAGGGCGTGGAGAAATACAATGGAAAATACATAGCCTACAGCCTGGCAAATTTCTGCTTTGGCGGCAACAGCAATCCCACGGACATGACCACCATGATTTTCCAGCAGACATTTTCCGTGACGAAAAGCGGAGTGTCGGCTGACAGCGAAGCGAAGGTGATCCCGTGTAGCGTTTCTTCCACCGCCGGCTATAACAATTATCAGCCCACACCCCTGACCGGGGAGGAGGCGGCCTCTGTGATCAGCCGTCTGAATGAGTACAGCGCCTCCTACGGCGTAGTCATCTCCGATTCGGGTACCATCGAGGAAGCATCATAAAAAACAGAAGGAGGACGCAACGAAATGTTGCGCCTCCTTTGTTTTATGACAAAAATCGACAGAAAAATAAATCAGAAAGGAGTGAGAAAGAGAAAAGAAAAATATTTGACACATATTGACTCATAATGTTGAAAAATGTATATAATTGTGGTACTGTGTTCCCTGGAAAAATCATAAGGAAAGGAACTATTTGGTCACAATTATGTCGCAACTATTCAAAAATGACAAGATTTATTACCAGGAAATGGAGGGAACCAGATATCTTCTTGTCGACGAACGAAGCAAAAAGAAACTGCTGGATCTCCTGCTGGAGGCCAGGCGTCTGAGGGGCTGGCGCACCTATGCGTTCTGTGTCACAGATGAGAGCGCGTACTGGATTACGCGGGCCCGGGACGGCGGCCAGCTTCAGAGGGACACCGAGATCGCCGCCTGGCGGTTTCTTCAGGAAAATGAGGCCGCTCCGGCCTGGAAAGGGCAGGCGCCGGCCTGGTCCCGGCTGTGGATTGAGGAGATCCCCTCCCTCTCGGAGCTTCCCGGACGCTGCCGGGCCATCCACCGGATCCCGCTGGAGCTGGGGTACGTCCGTCAAATCGGTGATTACTGGTGGAGCAGCTATAACTCCTACGCCGGAGTCTACCGCTGGGAGACCATGGACTGCCAGACCGTATACGCCCAATTCTCCCCCAACCGGGAAAAAGCCCGACGGAGTTTTATCCGCTACCATAAACTATAACGAATCAGCTTCAAAAATGTAACGCGGGAGAAAGAAAATTGAAAAGAAATCGAAGCTTTATAATGTAAACCGAATGTTTTTCTTAAGAAAATCGAAAGTCTGTGACAGCGAAAAAGAAACGTGCTAAAATGAACGAACGAATGAGAGAAGGAAAGCGTGAGACTTCCGGGGAGGAGGATAAGGATGAAAAAGAAGGCTTTAATCATAGCGGCGGCGCTGGCGGGGATGCTGATTCTCACCGCGTGCGGCACAGACGAAAATGGCGGCTCAGGCTCCGGGACCGCGGCAGGCGGCGGGACCAGCGGGACCCAGGCGGTGAGCGGGACCCAGGTGGTCCAGGGAGACGGAGGGGCCGGGACGGGTACCTCCGGCCAGGACCAGCAAGGTGGAAGTGTCTCGGGGGAAGGTCAGCAGAGCGGCGGCACCTCGGGCCAAGACCAGCAGAGCCCGGGCGGCTCCGGGGAGGACCAGCAGAATGCCGGCGACTCCTCCCAAGAGCAGCAGGGAGGAGAGGATCAGGAGGATGTGCTCAGCGATGTCCCTTCTGTGGACGAGGATGAGGACAGCGCCGCGGCGGAGGACATCTGGTCCGGCACCTATGTGGGGGACGGGGAGACGGTGACTGTGACGAAGCTGGGTGAGGACGCCATATCCTTCTCCTTCGCTCAGTCCGGCATATCCGGCACCGCGGCGGTGAACGGCTACCAGGCGGTGTACAACGGGGACGATCATCACGTGGTGGTGTTCAACATCAGCGGGACCGTGCTGGATGTGTCGGTGTCCAGCGAGGAGGACTATGACGCCTCGGCGTCGCCCTTGAACGGGACCTACGTAAAAGAGGCCTGAAACCGGCGGCCCCGGCGAGAAAATGTGATGAAAAAATCAGGAAAATGATGTTTTTTTTCAATAAAAAATAACGTTGCGGGGAGGTATAAAAGGTGATATGATAAAAGCCGCTCAGGGAACTGTTAATTTTTTGACAGCGTAGCTTGTGGACAATGGTAGCATTGATTTGGGGAGAGGTAGTATGAGAATGGAGAGTATAAAAAACTGGTGTAAAAAAAATCCGTATAAAATGGCAATCCTGTACCTGATCTTTTACTTAGCTGTGTTCAATTGGCTGGAGGAGAACGTGGTGCCTCGGTATATCATTCACTGCAAGCTGGATGAGGTGATTCCCTTCTGTGAAGCGTTTATCATTCCCTACGTGTTCTGGTTTGCCTATATTCCCGGAGCCTTTATCTGGTTTAAGAGAAGGGGCTGGCAGGATTACTCAAAGCTTTGCCTGATGATGTTTTCCGGCCTGACGATCTGTCTGGCGATCTACTATGTGCTGCCCACCGGACTGAATCTCCGGCTGGCCCAGTCACCCCACGAGACAGGTTTCCTCTATAATATGGTAAGCCTGCTCCGGGCGATCGATACGCCCACCAACGTCTGCCCCTCCATCCACGTGATGAATAC
Organism: uncultured Lachnospiraceae bacterium; assembly: GCA_964528295.1. Lineage (GTDB taxonomy): Bacteria > Bacillota > Clostridia > Lachnospirales > Lachnospiraceae > Choladousia. Next base: position 428 of record CAZGRM010000159.1, on the reverse strand, counting down.
GGTGATGGTGTTCCAGGCGGTGTGCAGTCTGGACAATCTGAAGCATAGACGGCTGACCATCGGGGTTCACTTCGTGATCATGGTTCTGATCTGCGCCTCCACCGTGCTGCTGGATCAGCATTCCATCATCGATGTGATCTGCGGCGCCATGATGAGCTTCGTGCTCCACGGCCTGGTTTACAAGGTGGAGTGGAAGGAAGAGCTGGCGAGGAGAAAGGCCAATGCGGAGATCCGCCGCATTTCATAAGAAACGAGGGGACTGCCGGAGCTTCGGCGGTCCTCTGCTGTTTTAAAAAAAAGAAAAAAAAACGCTTGACTTTTATGTAAAAATATATTATTATAATCAGGCGGGTTGGGAAAACAGCCTGCACGAAGGGGTCTTAGCTCAGCTGGGAGAGCATCTGCCTTACAAGCAGAGGGTCATAGGT
>CAZGRM010000158.1:0-8024 GCA_964528295.1 uncultured Lachnospiraceae bacterium | reverse complement strand
GGAGATGAGCGCGCCGGAGGTGTGTGAGAAGGTGTGCGGAGCCATCACCGGCGGCAAATACGACGTGGTGATCACCAACTTCGCGAATCCCGACATGGTGGGCCATACCGGTGTGCAGGCGGCGGCCATCAAGGCCATCGAGACCATCGACCAGTGCGTAGGCAAGGTGGTGGCAGCGGTGAAGGAGACCGGCGGTCAGCTCTTCATCTGCGCGGACCACGGCAACGCGGAGCAGCTCATCGACTATGAGACCGGAGCGCCCTTCACGGCCCACACCACAAACCCCGTTCCCTTCATCCTGGTGAACAGCGATCCCAAGTACGGTCTGAGAGAGGGCGGCCGTCTGGCGGATATTATCCCCACCCTGATTCAGATGATGGGGATGGAGCAGCCGCCTGAGATGACAGGAGAGTCTCTGCTGATTGAAAAATAATCCATGAAAAGAACCGGGAGCCGCAGTTTTACGGAGCTGCGGCTCTCTTTGTGGTATGGAAAGCTTCGCTTCCGGTATCACAAAATCCTCCGGGGAGCAAGGACACAGATTTCCTACTATATTTTCACATTTTTGACACAAAGTTCAGGTATAGTGGAAAAAAATAGGGCGGAAGCCTTATGATAATTTGAAAGGAGATCATATAATGCAGAAGCGTGAAGATAGAAGCCGGATGCCGGAGAAGAGACCGAATCCCTGGAAAAAATATGGGGCAATCGTGATGGCGGGCGCCCTTTTATTGGGTGTGTCCGCGGTCTCCGGTCTTAATACCAGGGTGAATACCGTACAGGCGGAGGAGGAGACGGAGACCCGGGTGACATTGAATATCGCCGGGCAGGACGAGGAGGAGACAGAGGTCGAGGAGACAGAAACAGAGACCGAAACGGAGACCGAGACAGAGGTGAAGGAGACCTTCGCCCCCATTGATAATGTGGAGTCTTCCCAGGGCGCCATCGTCACCACGGATGTATCAGAGCTGGTGGAGAACTGTATGCCCTCCATCGTGGCGATTACCATCAAATCCGTGGAGGAGATCCAGACCTACTACAACGGTGTGGAGCAGTACGAGCAGGAAGGGGCGGCTTCCGGTATCATCATCGCCCAGAATGACGAGGAGCTGCTGATCGCCACAAACAGTCACGTGGTGGACGGCGTGTCCGAGGTGAACATCTGCTTCACCGTAGATGCGGAGGATCCGGATGATCTGATCGCTCCCGCCAAGCTGAAGGGCATGGATAAGGATTATGAGCTGGCCGTGGTGGCCGTTCAGCTCTCCGATATTCCGGAGGAGGTGCGGGGTCAGCTGCGGATCGCGAAGCTGGGCAGCTCCGACAGTCTGAAGGTGGGCCAGGCGGCTGTCGCCATCGGCAATGCTCTGGGCTATGGCCAGAGCGTGACCAGCGGCATTATCAGCGCGCTGAACCGGGAGGTCACCATCGACAATTTCACCAAGGAGCTGATTGTCACCGACGCGGCCATCAATTTCGGCAACAGCGGCGGCGCTCTGCTGAACGCCCAGGGTGAGGTGATCGGCATCAACGTGGCCAAGGAGGTGGGCGACGGCTCCGAGAGCATTGGCTACGCCATCCCCATCGACACTGCCATTCCGGTGCTGAAGGAGCTGGTGAACCGGGAGACGAGGGACAAAATATCCGACGCTGACCGGGGCTACATGGGCATCACCGTGCTGAATGTGTCCGATGACGCAAAGGAGCTGTACAATATGCCCCAGGGCGCTTTCGTGTCCGAGGTGACTGAGGGCTCCGCGGCGGAGGCGGCGGGCATCAAGAAGGGCGACGTGATCACCAAGTTTGACGGTGTGACCGTGACCAGCTCCGATGATCTGGTGGATAAGATGAGCTACTACGCCGTAGGCGAGACCGTGAAGGTGGAGGTGCAGACCGCCAACAGCGGTGTTTATGAGAGCCATGAGGTGGAGGTGACACTCCAGAGCGGCGGCGCCGCGGTATCCGACAGTGACACCCAGGAGGAGAACAGTCAGGACGGCCAGGAGAACCAGGAATCCGAAGAGAACATGACGCCGGTGCCGGGGAGCGAAGATGACAGCTTCGGCGGCTGGGAGGATTTCTTCCCGATCCCCTTTGGAAACGGCGGATTTTAAGAGAAGATTCGAATAGAAGGAAATAGAAAAGAGAGAAGGAGCGGTAAAGGACAGCGCGGAAAGAAAAAATACTTTCCGCACTGTCTTTCTTGCGTCATCCTCAAGCAGAAATTAACTAAAACGTAAAAGAATCACAATAGATTTAAAGAAATTGTAAAAAATAGATTGTAAAAAATTCCCCCCTGGTTTATAATTGTAAAAAATGGGAATAAACGGCCGGACAGAAAGGAGTGCGGGACGGATGAAGAAATCAGGGAAAAGATGGCTGGGCCGGGTGGTGATTTTGTGGTTGGCTTTGCTGACGGTGGGGATGTGCGTGTCGGCGGCGGGGACTGTGAAGCTGAATAAGAGCAGCCTGTCCCTGCTGAAGGGGAAGACCTACACGCTGAAGCTCTCCGGCACCACGGCGAAGGTGAAATGGAGCAGTTCCAAGACCTCGGTGGCCGCGGTGAGCTCGAAGGGGAAGGTGACGGCGAAGAAGAAGGGAACTGCCGTGATCACCGCCACCGCGGGAGGAAAGAAATATAAGTGCAAGGTGACGGTGAAGCAGCCCGTGACCAGTGTGGCGCTGAATCAGAAAAAGATCGCTATTTCCGTGGGGAAGACTTACACGCTGAAGGCCACGGTGAAGCCCACCAGCGCCAACGATAGGACTGTGACGTGGAGCAGCAGCGATAAGGCTGTGGTGAAGGTGAGCGCGAAGGGAAAGCTGACGGCGGTGGCCCCAGGCTCCGCCGTGATTACAGCCAAGGCGAAGGATGGCAGCGGCAAGAAGGCCACCTGCCAGATCGTGGTGAAGACTCCGGTGACCCAGGATGCCGATATCACCACGTCGCTGGACAAGACCTCCGTGACACTGGAGGAGGGGGAGACGATTACCTTGAAGGTGACCACCACCGGGAACGCCGCGGTGGCCTGGGGCTCCTCGGCGCCCTCCGTGGTGTCCGTGAGCGCAGGGAAGCTGACGGCCAAGAAGGCCGGCACCGCCACCATCGCGGTGCTGAGGACGGACGGAAAGGGGAAGGCCTTTTGTACCGTGACGGTGACGGAGAAGTCCAGCACGGCGGGGGCCTCTGAGAACGCGAAGAAATTTCTTGCGGTTCTTCAGAAATATTCGGACCAGGTAAAGAGCGACGCGGCAAAGGGAATTGTCTGGAGCTATTCCAATGACAAGGCGAAGAGCACCTGGAGCGCGGCGGTGAAGCAGGCCAATTCCTCGGGGATTACTTACTGCAACTGTGCCCTTCTGGCCCGCTGGGCTCTTCGGGAGATGAAGGTGATTGATTCCAAGAATTTCTGGGGACTGGCCGGCGGCGGCATTCAGTTTAGAGGCGATGTGGAGACGCAGCTTAAGAAATACTGTGATATCATCAAGGTGTACAAGACGCCCGCGGAGCTTTTGAAGGATGGCAATCTGCTGCCGGGGGATATCTGCACCTGGGTGGAATACCAGCACACGAATGTCTATGCCGGGGACGGGCTCTGGTATGACGCGGGGCGGGGAGTCAATTATACGGACAACGCGTTTACCTCCTTTGGCCCCTCGGCGGCCATCAATATGTCGGGAACCACGGTGGGCTATATTATCCGGTTCCGGTAAAATACGGTACCGGCAGAAGCGGCTCCTGCCGGAAGTGAGGGGAGATAGAAATGAAGAAGAGAAGCGAATGGATGTACCGCATGGTAGTTTTGCTGCTGGGGCTGATGCTTGCCATGCCGCTGAACGCGTCGGCGGCGGCTAAAGTAAAGCTTTCCAAGACCTCTGTGACCCTGGTGAAGGGGAAAACCTGTACGCTGAAGGTGACGGGGACGAAGAAGAAGGTGAAGTGGAGCAGCTCCAAGACCTCCGTGGCCACTGTGAGTACAAAGGGGAAGGTGACGGCGAAGAAGAAGGGGACGGCCACCATCACGGCAAAGGTGGGAGGCAAATCCTACAAATGTACGGTGAAGGTAAAGCAGCCGGTGACCGGCGTGAAGCTTTCCGGCACCAGCGCGGTCCTGGTTCAGGGGCGGACTCTCACCTTGAAGGCCGCGGTGTCTCCAACGAACGCGGACAAGAAGACGGTGACCTGGTCCAGCAGCAATTCTTCGGTGGTGACGGTGAGCAAGGCGGGAAAGCTGAAGGCGGTGGCCCCGGGGACTGCCGTGGTGACGGCCGCGGCGGCGGATGGCAGCAAAAAGAAGGCCAGCTGCAAGGTGAAGGTGGAGCCGGTTATGACGATCAGCCAGAAGACGGTGACACTGGAGGTGGGGGAGGTCAAAAATCTTTCCGTGGGGGATACCTCCGGCGCCCAGATCGTGTGGGGCAGCTCCGCCCCTTCCGTGGTGTCCGTGTCGGGAGGAAAACTGATCGGAGCGAAGGAGGGCTCCGCCGTGGTGACGGCTCAGAAGGCGGACGGCAGCCAGTCTGTCTCCTGTAAGGTGACGGTGACTGCCCAGAAGCAGCAGACGGAGCCATCTGAGGCGGCCAAGCAGTTTTTGGCCATTTTACAGAAATATTCCGATCAGGTGAAGGCGGATAAAAAGAAGGGAAAGCTGTGGGGCTATTCCAACAGCAGCAAGCTGAATCCCAAGACCTGGACGGCGGCGGAGGCGGCTCTGGAGGCGAAGGGCGTCACCTACAATAACTGTGCCCTGCTGGTGCGGATCGCCATGCGGGAGATGGGGATTCTGGGAGAGAGTCAGAACTTCTGGGGGACGCCGGAGGGCGGGATCCATTTTAACAGCGGGGTGGCGGCCACGGTGCGCCAGCACTGCCAAATCATCTCCGCGTATCAGACGCCCAATGAGCTGCTGGCCGAGGGGAAGCTGCTGCCCGGTGATATCTGCACCTGGGCCTACAGCTTCAATCACACAAATGTGTACGCCGGCAACGGGCTGTGGTACGACGCGGGCCGGGGCGGGGATGGCTCTTATGTGAAGAAGACAACGTTGGTAAAGCAGTACGGCTTAAAGAGCTCCAACCTGGTTTCCGACGGAAGTGACAAGACCTCCATGTATATCTTCAATTCCTTCGGTCCCTGCGCCACGGTGAACATGAACAGCGGTGTGGTGGGACAGATTATCCGGATTGTGAAGTAGGGATAGAAGAGAAATATTTCAGAAAATCGGCGGGCAGGGCCTGCCTTTTTTCTGTGGGAGGGGATTGCGCGGCGGGGAGAAATCGGATATACTATACAAGGTCAGCAGAAAGTTGTTTCATTGGAGTTTCATTGGAGGAGGTGGGCGTTATGAAGCAGCATCGGTTTTGGGCATGGGCAATGGTTGTCTGTATGGTGATGGTGTTCTACACCGGTAAGAAACATAAATAACCTACATGAAGAAGGAGGAGACAGAAATGGAAATCAACAAGAAAAATTTAGGACTCTTTGCTGGCGGCGTTTTGTTTGGAACCGCGGGGATTAAGGCCCTTTCCAGCAAGGACGCGAAGAAATGCTACACAAAATGCACGGCGGCTGTGCTCCGTGTGAAGGACTTTATCATGAAGACCGCGGATACGGTGCAGGAGAACGCGGAGGATATCCTGGCTGAGGCGAAGCACATCAACGAGCTGCGAGCGGAGGCGGAAGCGGCCGGGGAATGTGAGGATGAAGAGAAGGAAGCCAGCGACGAAGAGGTCAGAGAAGAGGAAGCGTAAGTGAGATTTGTAATTAAGCATGAGATTCCGGGACGAATCCGTGTCCATCTGAGGCGGAGCGGCATGTCCTTCCAGGAGGCGGACACGCTGCTGTACTATCTGAATTCGCTGGATTTCGTCACCAGGGCGAAGGTGTATGAGCGGACGGCCGACGCCTGTATCTCCTACCGGGGAGAGAGGGAGGCCGTGATTCTGGCCCTGAAGCGATTCCATTACGGCGATGTGGAGGTGCCGGAGTCTGTCCTGGCCAGCTCCGGCCGGGAACTGAATCACGTCTACCAGGAAAAGCTGGTGGGGAGGGTGGTATGGCGGTACGCGAGGAAGCTGCTTCTTCCTCTGCCGCTCCAGGCCGCCTGGACCGGGATCAGCTCGCTGAAATACATCCGGGAGGGGCTGAAAAGCCTGAAAAGGAGAAAGCTGGAGGTGTCGGTGCTGGATGCTACGGCCATCAGCGTCTCCATGCTGAGAGGCGATATGGAGACGGCCGGCTCTGTCATTTTCCTGCTGGGGATCGGTGAGACCCTGGAGGAGTGGACCCACAAGAAATCCGTGGGTGACCTGGCCCGGAGTATGTCCCTGAATATCCGCAAGGTGTGGGTAAGGCAGGGCGGCCAGGAGGTGCTGGTGGACACCCGCAGTGTGAAGAAGGATGACTCCGTGGTGGTCTTCATGGGCAGCGTCATTCCCTTTGACGGGGTGGTGACGGGCGGGGAGGGTATGGTGAACCAGTCCTCTCTCACCGGAGAGCCCCTTCCGGTTCACAGGAAAAGCGGCGAGTACGTGTATGCGGGAAGCGTGCTGGAGGAGGGCGAGCTGACAATTTCAGTGAAGAAAACCTCGGGCAGCTCCCGCTACGAAAAGATTGTAACCATGATCGAGGAGTCAGAGAAGCTGAAATCCTCTGTGGAGAGTCAGGCGGAGGCGCTGGCGGACCGGCTGGTGCCTGTCACCCTGGCGGGGACGGGAGCTGTGTGGCTGCTGACCCGGAATGTGACGAAGGCTCTGGCCGTCCTCATGGTGGATTTTTCCTGTGCGCTGAAGCTGGCTATGCCCATTGCCGTGCTGTCTGCCATCCGTGAGGCCGGCAATTACAGCATCACCGTAAAGGGCGGAAAGTACCTGGAGGCCGTGGCGGAGGCGGAGACCATCGTGTTCGATAAGACCGGCACCCTGACCAAGGCCAAGCCGGTGGTGAAGATGGTGGTGCCCTTTTGCGGCGAGGAGGAGGATGAGCTCCTTCGCCTCGCGGCCCGCCTGGAGCAGCATTTCCCCCACTCCATGGCGAAGGCTGTGGTGCAGGCGGCAAAGCAGAGAGGGCTGGAGCACCAGGAGATGCATTCCAAGGTGGAGTATATCGTGGCCCACGGCATTTCCTCCTCGGTATCCGGCAAGAAGGTCATCATCGGAAGCTATCACTTTGTCTTTGACGATGAGGCGTCCAGGATCCGGGAGGAGTACCGGGAGCGGTTTGACACTCTGCCGGAGGAGTATTCCCACCTGTATCTGGCGGTGGACGGAGAGCTGGCGGCGGTGATCTGCGTTGAGGATCCGCTGCGGCCGGAGGGCGCGGAGGTGGTCCGGGCTCTGCGGGAGTCCGGCTTCCGAAAGATCGTCATGATGACCGGTGACAGTGAGCGCACGGCGGCTTCCGTGGCCTCCAGAGTAGGAGTGGACGAATATTACTCCGAGGTGCTGCCGGAGGACAAGGCAAAGTACGTGGAGCAGGAGAAAACCTCCCTTCGGAAGGTGCTGATGGTGGGGGACGGAGTCAACGACTCTCCGGCTCTGTCGGCGGCGGACGCCGGTATCGCCATCAGTGACGGGGCGGAGCTGGCCAGGGAGATCGCGGATATCACCATTGCGGCGGATGATCTGTACGAGATCGTGAGGCTGAAGCGTCTGAGCCGGGGCCTGATGAGGAGAATTCACAGAAACTATCTGGAGATCGTCGGCTTCAATACGGCGCTGATCCTGTGCGGTGTGGGCGGCATCCTGCCCCCGGCCACCTCGGCCATGCTGCACAATCTCTCCACCCTTGTCATCAGTCTGCGGAGTATGAGAAATGTGCTGCAGGAGGAGGAGAACCGTTAGAATAAGGCTCTTTTGCCGGCCGGATCATGTGAGAGCATGAGAGGGGCCGGCATTTTTTGCGGGGAAATTTAAGAAAAACGGGATAGGCAAAAGAGGCGGAATCTGATATCCTTATGGAAGAAATCAATAGAAAAGCCTGCTAATAAAAAGTCAAGTACTTTTTGAAAAAAAATTTGAAGCTG
>CAZGRM010000157.1:0-8213 GCA_964528295.1 uncultured Lachnospiraceae bacterium | reverse complement strand
TTTTCTCCCGGACGCACCACGAAATGGTCACCGATACGCACCTCGCTGATGCCCACCTCCACTTGATTTCCGTTTCGCACCACGGTGGCCGTCTTGGGAGCCAGCTTCATCAAGCTCTTCAGGGCATCGGTAGTCTTTCCCTTTGACCGGGCCTCCAGCATTTTCCCCACGGTGATGAGGGTCAGGATCATGGCCGCCGACTCAAAATAAAACTCATCCATATACTCCATCACGGCCATGGCGTCCCCCCTCACCTGGGCGTCCGTCATCATGAACAGGGCGTACACACTCCAGCAAAAGGAGGCCCCGGAGCCAAGAGCCACCAGGGTGTCCATGTTCGGCGCCCTGTGCAGCAGCCCCTTAAAGCCATTGACAAAAAACTTCTGGTTAATCACCATGATGGCCACGGCGAACAAGAGCTGTACCAGCCCCATGGCCACATGATTGCCATCAAAAAACGGCGGCAGGGGCCAGCCCCACATCATATGTCCCATGGAGACGTACATCAATGGCACCAGGAGCACCAGGGAGGCGATGAGCCGCCGCTTCATCACCGGGGTCTCCCGGTCCTTTAACATATCGTCGTAGTCAGGAGTCCCGCCCCCTGACCGGGAGGCGGCGTCTCCCTTCAATGAGGCGCCGTAGCCCGCCTCCTCCACCGCCGCGATGATCTGCTCCGGCGATGCGGTCCCCTCCACGCCCATGGAATTGGTCAGCAGGCTGACGGAGCAGGCCGTCACTCCCGGGACCTTATTCACCGCTTTTTCCACCCTGGCGCTGCACGCGGCGCAGCTCATCCCGGTGACTGTATATTGTTCCATATGCTCTCCTTTCCGCCGGAGCGCTCCTCCGGCACAACTTTCCGTGAATCACCCACTACTTCATCAGCTTCTGCAATAGTGTAACCAATTCATCGATGATTTCATCATTTCCGTCCCGGATATTTTCCGCGACGCAGGTCCGAAGATGGTTCGCCAGCAGTACCTTGTTGAAGCTGTTCAGGGCCGCGTTCACCGCCGCCACCTGCACCAGAATATCAGCACAGTAGCAGTCCCGCTCCACCATTCCCTGAAGTCCTCTCACCTGGCCTTCGATCCGCTTCAGCCGGTTCATGAGATCACGGTATTCCTTTTCCTTCCGCTGCTTTTTTTTGTGACAGCAGCAATTGTCCGGTGCGGCCGGTTCCAATTCCTCCCCCGCCGGCTCCGGACATTCCGGCATTTCTTCTATCTTATATGTGTCTTCCATCTGTCCTCTCCTTTCTTTGCAGGAATACCCCTTCGGGGTATCTTTACAGGAAAAATATATACCCCAAAGGGGTATTTGTCAAGTCCTTTTTATCAATTGCGCTCCGAAAAAGGAGAAAACTCTTTCCCGGAGCGCAAAACACAGCCGCAGCAGCCCCCGTCTCAGGAGAGAAGCGCCTCATAGCTGAAGCGGCCCATGGCTTTTTTCAGGAGCAGCCCTGCCAGAAGGGCGCAGCCAAGGCCCAGAATCAGCAAAATCCAGCTATTGATGAGAAGCAGTCCCGCGCACTGTCCCACCAGCAGCAGGAGTACCGGAAGGAGCAGAAAGACAGCCCTCTGCTGAGCATCCTCCATGCTCTGGGCCCTGGCAGAGACCCGCACGATCAAGGTGACGGCGATGAGGGAGACGGCCGGGGAAAGAAGGAGCATGATCAGCAGCCATTTGCCGTCCGGCAGCAGCGGGCCGCCAAGTAACAGGAGGCACTCCGTCTCCAGCACCAGGAGCATGAGGAGGAAGGAAAGGAAGGACACCGACATGCTCAGGAGAAAGGAGGCCAGCACCTTTGCCCGGAAAATCTGCTTCAGAGACAGCGGGCAGTACAGCAGCGTTTCCAGGGTGTGCTTCTCCTTTTCTCCCGCGAAGGAGCTGGCTGACATGACTGTGGAGGCCATGATGGGGATGATGAGGAAAAATACCGGCATGAGGTAATTCAGCATCAGCTCCGTCATGGTCCGGTCCGGATCCCCGCTCTGCTTTTCAATCGGCAAAAGCTCCAGCAATCTCTGAAAATCACTGCTCTGCTCCGGCGCAAAGCGGAGGCCAATAACGAAGGCGCCGGGGATGAACGCAGCAAGCACCAAGGGCACAATCAGCAGGGCGGCAAGCATCCGCTTGTTTGCGGTGATTCCTCTCAGATCTTTTTTTATAATTGCCTTTATTGGATTCATTTCTTCTCCTCCTTTCCTTGACCGGTCAGGGCAAAATAGATCTCCTCCAGCGAGGGCGGCTCGGCGGAAATGTGGTATACCAGGGCCTCCGCAGCCACGATCCGGCGAACCAGGGCGGGGATTTCCTCCTTTGAGGCCACATCCGCCTCGTAGAGGTCGGGACCAGCTTTTCTGAGAAAGCATTCCCGCGCCGCCAGGTCCGGGCCCTCCTCCTTTTTGCGAATCCATTTTTCCGGGATTCCTTTTGCCCGGACCGTTACGGTGACGCCGGCGTACACCCTGCTCCTCAGCTCTTCCAGGCTGCCCCGGGCCAGCAGTCTGCCCTCCTCCAGCAGCCCGTAATTGGTACATATTTCCTGGGCGTACCGGAGCTGGTGGGTGCAGAGAAATACGGTAATGCCCTGCTCCCGGGCCAGCTGCCGGATCATCCCGTGGACATTCTGGGCGCTCTCCGGGTCCAGGCCGGCGGTTGGTTCATCCAGAAACAAAAGCTTTGGGCTGTGAAGCAGCGCCCGAGCCAGGGAAAGTCTCTGGCGCATGCCGGTGGAGTAGGTGCCAAGCTTCCGGTCCCCGGCCTTTGTAAGCTCCAGCCGGGTGAGCAGCTCCTCACTTTTCTGTCTGCTCTTTTTCGGGCTCATGTCAAAGGCGGAGCCGTAAAACATCAGATTTTCCAGTCCCGTAAGGTGGTCATACATCTGGGCGTGCTCTGTCACCACACCTGAAATGGCATGAACCTTCTCGGGGGCCTGGCCCGGATCCATGCCGAATACGCGGCAGCTGCCCCCGGTGGGCGTCAGCATCCCGTTCAGCAGCTTCACTGTGGTGGTCTTTCCGGCACCGTTGGGACCTAAAAAGCCAAAAACCTCCCCCTGCTCCAGGGAGATGCTGACCCGATCCACCGCCTTTTTCCCGCCGGGATACGTTTTCGACAAATCTTCCAGCACGACAGCTTTCATACTTTGATCTCCTCCTCTCACCTCCGGGGCATTTGTCCTTCTGCTCCAGCGTGTGTTTGAAATTCCGAATTCACCATCAGTATAGCTCCTGATGCCCTGGTCCACAATGGAGCCGCCCTCTATTTTCCCACAGAAAGTATCTTAACGAGATACTTTGTCAACAGACCTGGCAGAAAAAGGATTTCCGTCCGCATAAAAAAACTCCGCCAAACCTTTCCTACTGCTGAAAGGCTTGGCGGAGCTAATCCCGCAGACCCAACACTTTTGCGGACGTTTCAAATATTTCCCGGCGCATATCATCCGCAAAGCCGATCAACAGGTCCTCCCCGGGGCTGTGAAACAAATCGCCGCTCTGGTAGCATCGGACCGCTTCCAGGATCATTTCCGCATATTTTCCCGGAAGGTGATCGATTCCCCAATGCCCGCCGTCTCTTTTGGACAGAACAAGGCCGTCCTTTTGATAGGCCCGGACCCGGCACAGGTTCAGTATCATATAGATAGGATTTTCCTTTATCTCCTCTGTGGCATTCTCAATATCCCATTTTATGCTGTCCAAATAGTCAGCGGGCGGAACCTCACCGAAAACCTTCCTCTCCGATTCACCATAAAGGGTGATACAGGCCGTTCGGATCACGGTGAAATGCGCGGCCAAATCCTTGTCCGTTCCCTTCATCAACCGGCAGTATTCCTCCGGATTGTCCCTGCAGCTCTGCTTGTGGGCATTGGAGAAATGAAGCTCAAAGGGTGTGGGATAAACAAAATTCCGGGTGTACTTTTCCAGCACCAGACTCATTTCCAGCCCCTTCGGCGGCGCAGCCTGATCGATTTCAAGCAGGTCTTTTATGAATTGTTTCTTTTGCTCCAGCGACGGCGTCCTCTTCACCACCACAAGAAAATCAATGTCACTCTTCTCCCAGTTGAAGCAGCCCAGGGCAAGGGAGCCATGGACGTATATGCCGGTCAGGCTTTCCGCAAAGATTTTGCGGCAGGATTCCGCTATCTTTTCCAGAATTTCCTGTATCCGTTTGTCCATATCCGCGGACCTCCCTTCAAATTCAATAGTTCAAGCATCACCGGCCACCAGATTTTTCCCGCTCAATCCGCCCCGCCGAAGCCAAAGCGTGCGGCGGCACGGGACACCGGTTTTCCCGCTCAATCCGCCCCGCCCGAAATGGGATTTACTTTGGCGGTCAGCTCCTGCACCGTCAGCTTTGCCACGGCTGTCCTTGCCACCACCTTTTTGTTGTAATCAAAATTTCTTGTCTCCTCATACCGGTTCATAATAATATCATCAATGGCACGCTGCTTCTCTTCTCCCTCGAGAAGCTCAACGCGGGCGGTACCCATCACGGACTTATAGCGCATGGTCACGTCCTTCTTATCGTAAATACACTCCAGCCGGAGCGGAAGATCCATCTCAAAGGAGCACCTTCCGTTCTTTTTCATCAGCTCATATTTTCTCCCCGCCATGGCGCCGTGAATATAAAACTCAATTTGATGATCCCGGACGGTATAGGCAAAATTCACCGGAACGATATAGGGAAGGTCCCCATCCGCAAGCCCCAGCCGGATAATCTCACACTCCTCTATGATTTTTACGATTGTCTCAAAATCTGTCACTTCTCTGTCCTTACGCCGCATCACAAGTTCTCCTTTCTTTCCCCATAAAACCCTCCAACGCTTTTTCCAGCAAGGCCGAGGCGATCCCCCGCCTGCGGCATTCCGGATCTACGGCGAGGCAGCAGATCATATTATATTTCTTAGAAAACAATAGTACGCCCACAATTCTGCCATCTATTTTTACACAAAGCGCCCGTCCGTCCTCCATAAACCTCAGCACCGTTTGTCTATGCTCTTCCAGGCCCCGCGCTGTCTCCAGACCCGGGAAATTCCAGCTTACTTTTTCAACAGCTTCATCCACAAATCAATATCCGCTATCCTTCCAAGCAATACTTCCACAAGATACCTCTTTTCCTCCGGCAATTATACTTCGTTACCAAATCCTGACGCAGATCCACGCGATCAACGCGCATAGGAAGGGATAAACGATAATACGAATGATCTGGCTTTTTAAGTTAAAACCATATTTGTGAAGGTCCTCACACGCGTCTACCTCGGGATAATAGTGCTGAAAGAAACGCGAACGAGTCAACAGTAACCAGTCAAAGCAGATCATATCAAACGCCTTATAGGCATACAGTATGGTCAAGAATCTGGCAAAGAACTGCCAGAATCCGAAATTGTTACGCGCGCCGTCCCATATGGCCAGAACCAGATCCGCCGCAAGCATCAGCATACTTAAGATCAAAAGCACCCATCCAAGCAAATGCTGTCCTTGGAACCGTTCCGGCTTGGGCTGTATCAGCTTTTGAGCCTCCTTAGGCGCGGAGCCAAAGAACCGCTTATCCTGCACCAGCGCAACTGCCGAATATAGCATAAGGGTAATTCCGCCTATCGCAAGTAATGAAAGTAAAAATGTTACCATATGTATTTCCTCCTTTAAATGAGAATCCAAACAATTTCAAAGCTTATGAAAACTGCCTGGCAGAACACCAGGCAGAAACTTGACGGGCTCCGCGCCATTTTTCATTATTCCCACTCGGCGTGTTCTCTGTTGTCAAATACACGCCTGCTCCTCTTGTTCAAGAACATATTCATAGCGGCAATCCTCTTTTGCAGTACCATCTATGACGCGCGTTCTTCCACTATTGACAAAACCACTGGATTCATAAAACTTTCTGGCTTTCCCGTTATCTTTTATAACCCATAACACGATTTTATGAACTCCTTTTTTCCTCACTTGCCGAATCAGATATTCTATCAAAAGTGTGCCGATTCCCTGTCCCACAAAAAAAGGTTCAACATAAAAATCCGTAATCTCAATTATTTTATCACCGATAGGCTGTCCGTTTATTACCCCTTTGACAATTCCGTCATCATACAGCAGCATACCATCTAATCGATCCGGATGATTTTTATATTCTTCATACAAATGAACAACCTGTAATTCATTAAATGACACATCATCATTTTCAAATATAGGTCTATAAGCAACCCTTTTTCCAAATACAATAATCTCAGCTATCCTTGGAATATCCTGTTTATTCGCTTGTCTAATCATGGACGCTTTCCCCATTACTTCTACAAATCCCCTACTATTGAGTTCCCTACAAATGGGAATAGGGATGTTTCTATATTTCGCTGAATAAAGAAACTCTTTCTATCGTATCCATCACTCAAACCCGCCAATCCCTAACTAATTTTGTTTAGTGATTGTTTTCTATTGAATTTGTTATTCTTTTGATTATTTGATATTTCCATATTATCCTGCCTATATGAGCTAATGTTATCGTTTTGTTATCGTTTTGTTATCGTTTTGTTATCGTTGTTGATAACACTCGCTCTGCAACTGCGGATAATAGCAACATGTTCCGACTCAAATTATAAGAAATTTTTCTTAGAAAATCAACATTATGTTTTTATAACATATTCTTCAAAATTCTAGATAAAATATTGTAAGCATATTTATATACTTTCATAGCATTACTATCAGGTGTCACTTCACCATGCATCAATGAACAACGCAGCAAATACAAAACCTCAACAATTCCACGACTAACTTGTGAGAGTTCTTCTATAAACACAATATTATTATCACGATCTTTTGTTAATATACTTTCAGTTACATATGGGCATATTTCTTTATAAAATGCTTTACATTGCCCTCGTTGTTCCTCTCCTAATCTCTGAAAATCCGCATGAATATTTAATGTTGTTTCATCATATTTTTCTTGTTCCAATTGAAACAAAATAACATTAGGATCATTTTTTTACAAACAAGTGTAGTTACCTTTTGCCGTGTTCGCTGTATCTTATAATGAGTTGTGCGATAATCACCCTCTGCCAAAGCTTTTGGATTATTAATTGCAATTTCAGAAAATGAAATTTGCTTATTTACTCCTCCTCTTTCTTGGGTTACAATTGCGGCATTAACTAAAGCAACTTGTAAATCTTTCAAATCTTTCTTAAAACTACTTGCCTCATCAGAAATATTATTCTGATCAAGCAACGTTTCTATATAATCCTTAAAATGATTATTTTCAGCCTTTAGCTTTTCAATTATTTCTCTATCTGTGCGCTCTATATATTCACTTCGATACCAAGAGTTGAATGCTATCCAAGCCTTAATAAAAGCCGAAAAATAATCAACCTCAATATCAATTTTCCGTATCCAATCTTTATAACTTGACATCAGCCTCAATTCCTTTCTCTTTTAACCATTCCATTGCCCTTTTTTCACCTTCTTCAACAGCAAATTCAACAGCTTGTTTCGCAAACGTAATCAAGCGTTCTGACTGATGACGCAATGAAAATGATTCTTGTACTTTTTTTGAAATCTGCTCTTGAACTTCAATATCAAGCACCGGAATAATTACTTTCTCAATTTCAGATGGTTTCCAATGTTGTATAATGGCTCCGCTTGAATCTCTTTCAGCTTGCAACTGTACAATAGGTGAATTCAATACTAAAGTTAAATAATCGGGCATTACTTCAAACGGATTTTTTACAGTTAAATGTAATAATGCACCTGATGTAATCACTTCTGTATCTTTTTCTACTTTGTATGCAATACCAACACTACCATCTTTTGAAAACAGAATGGTGTTTTCTTTTGGATATAATTTGTGAGGCTCAGCAACAATATCGAGCGGTAGTTTTATTGACGGATCATTTATTCCATATTTCGTCACATCACTAACACGAAGAAATGGAATACCTTCATCGCAATATGAAGCGCTACCGGGCTCTATCGACTTTTTAATACTAACAATACCATTTTTACCTCCAAGCAATTGAGTAGAATGCTCTTTCAGAGAAGTAAACAATTCATCATATTGTGGGCGATAGTATTCAGCATCCAAACGACCAGAATCTAAAAAACTTTCAGACATATTCTTAATAGAAATATTTATAGAATTGTTTTGATCGATTTTCAAGATGCTTTGTAAGTAAGCGCAAAATAGTCCTACGGAGTGACATTTTTTCTATTGGCTCCTATAAT
>CAZGRM010000156.1:0-8218 GCA_964528295.1 uncultured Lachnospiraceae bacterium | reverse complement strand
CATCCACGATCAAAATCTCCGGGTCAATATTGATGGCCACCGCAAAAGCCAGCCGCACAAACATACCGCTGGAATAGGTTTTCACCGGCTGATGGACAAACTCCCCGATATCGGCGAAGGCCAGAATATCCTCCAGCCTGGCGTCGATCTCCTCCTCGGAAAATCCGATCATGGTGCCGTTCAGATATACATTCTCGATGCCGGTATATTCCATATTGAAGCCAGCTCCCAGCTCCAGAAGAGCGGAGATGCGGCCGTCCACCACCACCTGGCCCTGGGTAGGGTTGACCACTCCGGTGATGATTTTCAGTATGGTGGATTTCCCGGCGCCGTTGGTGCCAATGATGCCGATGGTCTCCCCCTTTTCAATCTCAAAATTCACATCCGTCAGAGCATAATGCTCCCGGTAACACTTTTTCTTCGTCAGCCCCAGGCTCTCCTTCAGCCGGTCCGAGGGCCTGTCGTACAGCTTGTACATTTTACTCAAATGCTCTACTCGGATTGCAGTCTCTTTTTTCACGCTTTCTTCCACCTATCTGTTGATTTTCCGCCCCGCGCTCCTCACATGACGTCCGCGAAATGTACCCGCAGCCGCCGAAACACCCAGGTGCCCAGCCAGAACATCCCGGCCGTAAAGCACCAGAAATAGACCGTCCACAGGGGCCGCTCCCAGAACCAGTTCTTGTAGATAAACGCGTCCCGGTATCCGGTCACCACATAGTACACCGGATTCAGCTTCAGTATCTGAAACAGCACCGGGTAGGACGCCACCCGGTCCTCGGCGATCCACATGATGGGCGTCAGCCAGATGCCGATTTGCAGCCCGATATTGATGATCTGGGACAGATCCCGGAAAAAAATCACCACAGCGCTGGTGGCATAGCACAGCCCAAGAATCAGCAGGCAGAGCCCTCCCGTATAGTAAAACAGCTGCAAATAATACAGATCCGGAAAATGCCCGTAAAAGCAATAGAGGACCGCGATAAAGCACACAAAAAAAATGTGGACAAAGAGCGCCGCGATAATCTTCACGATGGGCAGCACCCGGATGTTGAACACCACCTTTTTCACCAGATAGCTGTACTCCAGCAGGGAGTTGGTCCCTCCGGTGAGTCCGTCCTGGAAGAAAAACCAGGGCACGATGCCCGCCACCAGATACAGCAAAAAGGGCACCGGAAGGGACCCGTAGTTCGGCCGGAAGCCCACCTCAAATACAAACCAGTACACCAGCACCGTCACCACCGGCTGGATAAAGGCCCAGATGGCTCCCAGATAGGAGCCGGCAAATTTCATCTTAAAATCATTTTTCGCCAATTTATAAATCATTTTCCGGCTGGCCTTGATCTCCGCCAGCAGAGACGACTGCTTCTCCACGTCATTTTCTCCTTCTATCCCATAGAATGACCGGCAAAGCCTTCCTGCGCTCTGCCCGGACCATTTCACAAAGTATATCATCTCTTTGCCGGAAATTCAACACCAACGCCCGCCCTTTTCCACCACAAAAGCTGCCCGGCAGCGCTCCCTGGCTGCCGGGCAGTCCCTTTTCTTATTTGATTCTCACATCTGCGGCACCGGGGTGGGACGGCTGCTGTCCCAGACGGCGTCCACATCAAAGAGATCGCTGATCAGCTCCGGGGTGTAATACATCCGGTAGCCGTCCAGATTCCGGCGGGCCTGCCGCATGTAGGTATCGCCGAACTGCACCCAGTATTGGCTGGAAGCGTCCACATTACAGAAAATGTGGAACCCCTGCCCCTTAAAATAAGTGAACAGCTCGTTGTCGTCGCCGTAGGGCTGCCAGTCCCCGATATCCGCTCCGAAGGCAAAGATGATCACATCCGTATTCCCCACCACCGCGGCCACATTATTCAGCCACCGCTCCGTATCGGTCCTGGTGGCCTCCAGCCCTTTGGCCTGGGGAGAGATATGCCCCCAGGTGTGGCTTGCAAACTCCCAGCCCTCCGCCTTCATGGCCTCCGCCACCGCCCTGGCCTGATCCACCTCATTCTGCCAGGCGGCCTCGTCGAAATCCGGGTTCGCGTCAAAGAATCTCTGCTGGAACTCCGTGACCCGGGAGGCCTCCCTTGTCCGGTACACCTCGTCCGTCCGGTAGCCCAGCACCCCCTCATATCCCGTCAGCGCCACGATGCCCTTGTGACCCCGGTAGGAAAAGTCCGGATGCTCCTTCACAAAGGTGTCGATCCAGGGCACCATATCATAGTCCCCCACGGAGACGCTGCCGTCGTCCTCCATGTAGGTATTCTTCACATCGCCGTTCTCGTCCAAAATCAGCTTCTGGGCAAAGCCGTCACCGTCCATATAGTGGTAGTAGCTCACATCATCCTGGGAAAGCACGAAGGGCGTTTTGCCGGGAGGAAGGAGAATCTGTCCCTTCGTCACGGTGCCGTCCTGGTTGACGGCGCACATGTCATGGAGGCTCACCATCACATAGCCCTTCTCATACATGGACTCCATCATGGCCGCAAACTCGCTCATGGTGGTCATCACCTGATTATACCCCGCCTCATTGCCGTCTCCGTCGAAGGCTTTGGAGGTGTCCTTGATCATGGTGTGGAAAAATACGTGGGTAATCTGCTCCACGGGATAGGCGGTACAGGTGCTCCTGGTGGTCTCATAGCCCGCCGCCGCGTCCTGCATGGCCTGGCTGCCGGTGTAAAAAGAGGATCCCTGCAGATGGGCGATGGCTCCGTCATAGTCGTACTGGGCCGCCATCCGGTCCGCCTCCGCGATCAGGCTCTCTTCTGTGCCGGAGGTCCTGTTTTCCTCCGTCTGGGAAACCGACGCGGTCCTGGCCGCGTCCTCCCCCTGATTCTGCCCGTCTCCCTGGACTGTCTGCTTTTTTCGATTCTCCTGGAATCTGGCAAATCCGGGGAGCGCCGCGTCCTTGATCAAAATTACGGCAAGGAAGATCACGATCAGCACCAAAAGGGAAATCACACACTTCATGATCAAAACATCTCGTCTGCGCTTTGCCCTCCTCTGCTCCAATCTCACATCTCTATCATCCATCCTAGTCTGTTCCTTTCCTCATTTACAATTCGTCCACAACAGCGGGGCCCTCCCGGCCCCTCTTCCCGAAGAAAAGCCGAACGCCCCGCTGTCTCTCAAGCTCCTTCCTATTCTGCCCCTTTTCCGTCAGAATATGTCATTTTCTTTTTTCATTTCCTTCTCACATTTTCTTTCGGACCTTCGCCCCGGCTCTTTGTCAAATCCTGCCCGGAATATCTTCCTCATCCCACTCCGCGCTCACCGACACTTCCACCGTCCGCTCCTGCCTGGACTCCCTCTCCATGCGCTGGGCTCCCGTCTCCTTCGTGCCGTTTCCCAGCACAATCTCATAGACAATAGCCGCCACCAGCAGAACCACCAGCACACCGAACACACACCACAAAGCCCTCAGCTTCGTCTCCGCCTGCTGCTCCCGCTTACGCTTTTTCTTCTGAGGCTCCTCCGGCTCACCCCCGGCCTCCCGGCTTGCCGCGAACCGTCCCTGTACCACATTTCCCGGCGCCGGTCCGCTCTCTCTCTGATCTCCTCTGGCCTCCCGGGATTCTTCCCGGATCTCCCCGGAATAAACAGTGGGCCTGCTCCTTCTAGGTGTACTTCTTCTTTCCTCCATCTGTCTTCCCCCCTTACATTTTCCAAAACACTTTACCGTTAGCATAGTTGATCCCACATTTTTTGTCAATTGCCCCCGACCGCTCTTTTCCTTAATAATTCATGAAGATTCTTCCCATTCCCCGCTTTACGAAATCCGGCTCCGATGGTATACTTTTAAAATATGAGAAAGGAGGCGCTGGCTGTGCGGTGGGAGGAGAAGCCTTACCATTCCCTGGACTATGAGATGAAGCGCCGCTTCGGCGGCAAGGTGTACCGGCTGGCATTGAACGGGGGGATGACCTGTCCGAACCGGGACGGCACCCTGGGCAGCCGGGGCTGCGTTTTCTGCAGCCGGGGAGGCTCCGGGGAGTTCGCGGCTCCGGCCGCGCTGTCCATTTCCGAGCAGCTGGCCCTCCAGAAGGCCGCCCTGCGGGCGAAACGCCCGGTCAGCCAGTTTATCGCCTATTTCCAAGCCTATACCAACACCTACGCCCCCGTGGACGATCTGGAAAAACTGTTTACGGAAGCTATCCGGGATCCGGAGGTGGTCGCGCTGTCCATCGCCACCCGGCCGGACTGCCTGGGGGAAGAGGTGCTGGCTCTTCTTCACCGCCTGAACCAGATCAAACCTGTGTGGGTGGAGCTGGGACTCCAGACCATTCATCCCGAGACCGCCCGGTTTATCCGGCGGGGCTACGGCCTGGACTGCTTTGAGACAGCCGTAGAGCGGCTGCGAAGCCTTGGCGCGGAGGTGATCGTCCATGTCATCCTGGGACTGCCGGGGGAGACCCGGGAGCAAATGCTGGATACCTGCGGTTACCTGAATACCCGGGATATCCAGGGAATCAAGCTTCAGCTCCTCCATGTTCTTAAGGATACGGATCTGGCGGCTTACTATGAGCATCCCGGCTTTCATGTCCTCACCCAGGAGGAGTACGTGACTCTGGTCATCGACTGCATAGAAGCGCTCTCTCCCCGGATCGTGATTCACCGGATCACCGGGGATGGTCCCCAAGCCCTGCTGATTGCCCCTGTCTGGAGCGCGGGCAAACGAACCGTCCTGAATCAGATCCACGCCGAATTCAAACGCCGGGCCACCTGGCAGGGCAAATACGTCCGTACGTATCTCCGGCCGGACAGCCCCGCGCTTTAGATTGACGCATACTGAAAAACCATGTGCGGCGTACGCCGCGAATATATCAAATACGTTTCTGCTATTTCCGCCCCCGCGGCCGCCGGAGGCCTCAACATAAAGGAGAAAAACCATGCCCGAACCATTCACGCTCTACAAGCTCATCATCCTCTATATGCTCCAGAAGGTGGACTTTCCCCTGACCAACGCCCAGATTTCCGAATTCATTCTGGACAAGGGCTACACCACCTACTTCACCCTCCAGTCTGTCCTCTCCGAGCTCTCCGAGGCCGGCATGATCCGGGCGGAGACCATTCGGAATACCTCCTACTACACCCTCACCGAATCCGGCGAGGAGGCTCTGCGCTATTTCCAAAACCGCGTCTCCCCCTCCATCCGGGAGGAAGTGGATGAGTATATGCGGGTCAATAAAATAAAGCTGCGGGACGAGGTGTCCATCGTGTCGGACTACTACCGCAATACGGCCAATGAATTTTCCGTTCACTGTGTGGTAAAGGAAAAGTACGCGAATCCCATCGACCTGACCATCACGGTCCCCGATGAGGCCTCCGCCAAGGCGGTGTGCAACAACTGGAAAAAGAAATGCCAGCAGATCTATGAGCATGTGATGAAGGAGCTGCTGTGACCCGAGATACCTCCCGGGCCGCGCCGGAAGACGGGACCGTCCATCCGGGGCAGCGCTGAAAAATCGAGATTTTGCCGTCCATTCAGGGCCCGCGCCGGTTCTGGGAAGCTCTCCCAAAAACCGGCGCGGGCCCTCGTTTTTTACCGCTCCTGCCCTTTGTATTCCAGCCCGTATCCGAACCGGTAGCTGTGTCCCTCCTCGTCCTGGTAGGGCTCAATATCCTCAAACACATCCTCACAGTGGCGCTCCACCGTCTCCATGTCCTTAGGCAGAATCATGGGCAGCCTTCCGGTGGGGGCGTAATCCCCGAATATCACATCCAGCACCGCCTCCCGGCTGACACCGAACTCCGCCAGAATGCCGTCCGCCTCCCGCTCAAATTCTCCCATCACCGCAGGGTTGTGGACCCGGACGCAGACGATGACCGGCTTGTCCCTCATGGCCCTTTTCGTCTCCAAAATCAGATCCAGGTCCGCCTCGTTGGAGGCTCTGCCCGTCTTGCCCCGGTAGCTCCGGTTATCCGACGCCTCCCGGAAATCTCCTCCGGCGATGCTGACGCTCCTTGCCGCGTCCGCCCGGTAGGGACGGTACTGGAGGGAGATGGGCCGGTATCCATTGCCTCCGGCCAGCCGGTCCTCCCTGTCGTAGGGATCGGACTGGGGGCTCTCCACAAACACGATGGCCGCGTCCGCCTCCTCCGGCCTCTCGGCCCAAAGGAAGTAGCGCTCCCCCAGCGTCCGCTCCACCGGAGTGACCCTTCTTCCCTCCTCCCTCACCCGGAAAAAATTCTTTGCCGGTCCCAAGACCCGGTCGGGGATGTAGACCCGGACGCCCTTTTTCAGGGGCAGACAGCTCTCCCGGTTTTTCAGCAGCACCACCGAGGCTCTCTGGGCCTCCATCCCGTCCGCCCGGTACTTCTCGCTGCCCACGATCCGGCCGCTCTTTTCAGGATCCAGATAAGGATTCTCAAACAGTCCCAGCCGGAACAGATTGGTCAGCAGGCGGGCGGCCGATTCCTCCATGCGCCGCCGCATCACATCCTTCCCGTACCGCTCACTGCCGATCCCGCAGGCCTCCAGGATGGGCCCCATCTCCTTGTTGCCCCCGAACTGGTCCACACCGTTCATGATAATCCTCAGATGGCGCTCCGCCACCGACAGCTCCTCCACACCGTAGCTGCGGCTGCCGAAGCTGTCGATCTCCTCCGCCTGGTCCCCGGTGATCCCCCAGTCCGTGCAGATCACCCCGTCGTAGCCGTATCTATCCCGCAGCAGATCCCGAATGATAAATTCGCTGTAGGAATTTCCCACATTCTCCCCCTTTTTCCGGTCCTGTCCCCAGGAGACCGTATAGTAGGGCATGATGGAGGCCGCCTGACCCGTGGGGCCCTCCAGCTTCAGCGCCCCCTCCGTAAACACCTTGCGGTGGCTCTCAAAATTTTCTCCCGGGTAGACCGCGAATTTGCCGAAGCCATAGTGAGCGTCCCTGCCTCCCTCCCCGGTGCCGCCGCCGGGCCAGTGCTTCACCATCACCGCCACGCTGTCCCTGCCCCAGCCATCCTTCGTCCCCTCCGTGGTCTGCATCGCGTCACAAATCACCCGGGTCATCCGAAGAGAGGTGTCCAGATCCCCGCCGAAGGTGTCCTCATACCTCATCCACCGGGGCTCCGTGGCCAAATCAATCTGGGGGCCCAGGGCCGTGGTGATTCCCATAGCCCGGTACTCCGCCGACACCGCCTCCCCATATTTCCGCCACAGCTCCTCCGAGTGGGTGGCCGTCATCCCGATCCCCTCCGGCCAGCGGGATACGGATTTTCCCGCCGTCTTATACTCGGCCCCGGACTCCCCGGCCCCGTGCCTGGGGTCAGAAGAGATATTGACCGGGATGCCCCAGGGCTCCCCCTCCGCCAGCCGCTGCAGCTCATTGCTCCACCGGGCCGAGGTCTCCCCGTCATCCACCTTCATCAAAAGCACGTGCCGGATGTGGTCCGCTGTGATCAGCCGCTTCTGCTCATCCGTCAGGGCCCATTTTTCCACCAGCCCCTCCTGATACTCCCTCCCGTCATAGTGACCCGCAAAGGGACCCATGTTCCGAAAGGGCACCAGCTGGTGGGAGGAGTACAGCATCAGCCCCGCCATCTCCTCCAGCGACAGCCTCCTGACCAGATCCTCCGCCCGTTCCCTGGCTCCCAGCCGCCAGTCCTCGTAGGGCAGAAGCCGGCCCGTCCTGGCCAGATCCTTAAAAATCAGCCCGTCCTCCTCCACCACGGGAGCGCCGGCCACCCCCAGCACCGGACCTCCCTCGTTCTCATAAAAGGTATATTCTCCCCTCTTCTTCACCGTATATTTCTTCTTTTCCATATCTGCCTCCATCTGTATGATTCCGCTCTCCGGTTTCCTGTAAGAACAGTATACACGAATTTATCCCCTCTGAATACCTTTTTGTCATAGATACTAACAAACATTTTATTCACATCAAAAACCCAGGATTTACGCTCCGTTCCAAGAGTTATCCACATTATCCACATGTTTATGCACATTTTTTTTGCACATCCCCGCGGATTTTTCCCCGGGCGGTACGATTTACATAATATTTTATCGAAACCTGCGTAAATCCAAGTTTTCTTCTTATTTTCGTAACATTTTCTTAATTTATTGTAAACCATTTATCCACATATCCACATTTGATGGTGGATATGTGGATAAACCTATTCACACGGCGTCTCCGATTCCTCTGCGATTTCCCTGTTCTCATTTTTCCTCGGATATGTTATTGTATTATCAGAACATAAAAATAAAACACCAAACAGGCTGCTAGAG
>CAZGRM010000155.1:0-8295 GCA_964528295.1 uncultured Lachnospiraceae bacterium | reverse complement strand
TGCCGCCGCCAGGGCAAATACCACCCCCGGCGTCTTCACCAGCCAGCTCTCCTCCACCTTCCAGCCGTAGCGTTCCCTCATCCAGCCCGCCACCGCCTCAAAGTAGCGCTCTCCGCTCTCCGTGTAGCCAAAGATCCCGTGGCGCACCCTGGATTCTATGGCCTCCAGGATCCGGTCCGAGGTCCTGAAATCCATGTCCGCCACCCACAGAGGCAGCACCCCCTCCGGCCTGCCCCGCTTCACCGCAAAGTCATATTTCAGACAATCTGTGTTTTTTCGCTCTATTACCTGATCAAAATCTGTCATACCCCTCACTCCCCGCTGAAAGAAGAAATCGCCTGTCTCAGGTCGTCAATCAAATCGTCCTTGTCCTCGATCCCGGCGGACAGCCTCAGCACCCGGTCCGTGATGCCGTTTTTCAGGCGGACCTCCTCCGGCACATCCGCATGGGTCTGGGTGGCGGGGTAGGTCAGCAGCGTCTCCGTGCCCCCCAGGCTCTCCGCAAAGGGAATCAGCCTTGTGGCTCTCAAAATATGCAGCGCCAGCTCCCGGCTCTCCACCTCAAAGGTGATCATGCTGCCAAAGCCGGTGGCCTGGGATTTGCAGATCTCATAGGCCTTCGTTCCCTTCAGTCCGGGATAATAGACCTTCTTCACCCGGGGCTCCCCCAGCAGGTATTCCACGATGGCCTGGGCGTTTTCCTGGGCCCGCTCCATCCGAAGGGGCAGGGTCTTGATCCCCCTGAGGATCAGCCAGCTGTCAAAGGGCGCCAGACCGGAGCCCACCGTCTTGATCAGGAACCGGAGCTTCTCCGACAGCTCCGGGGAGTTGGTCACCAGAAAGCCCGACAGCGTGTCGTTGTGACCCCCCAGAAACTTTGTGCCGCTGTGCACAATGAGGTCGGCTCCCAGCTCAAAGGGGCGCTGAAAGTAGGGCGACAAAAATGTATTATCCACGATGAGCAGCAGGCCGTGCCGCTTCGCGATCCGGGACATTTTGCGGATGTCGATGACGTTCATCATGGGATTGGTGGGAGATTCGATATAGATGGCCCTCGTATTCTCCCTCACCTGGGCCTCCACATCCTCCGCCGCACAGTTCACATGGCTGATATCGATTCCGTTTTTTTGCTGATATGATCAAAGAGCCGTATGCTCCCTCCGTAAAGATCCGCGTCCGCGATCAGATGATCCCCGGGCCGGAACAGCTCCATCATTGTGGTGATGGCCGCCATGCCGGAGGAAAAGGCCAGGGCGTCCACACCGCCCTCCAGCGCCGCCACCACCTGCTCCACCTGCTGCCGGGTGGGATTCTGAAGCCTGCTGTAATCATAGCCCGTGCTCTCCCCCACCGCCGGATGGGCGAAGGTGGCCGTCTGGTAGATGGGGAAGCTGACCGCTCCCGTCCCGTCCTTTCCGTACTCCTTCCCGTCTCCGTAAATACATTTCGTCGCAAATCTACAATCCATATGCGCGTCCCTTCCTTTCGTCTCGCTGGTAATATAGATCTATTTTAACCTACGAAACGTTTTCTGACCAATAGAAATATTATTCTGTCAGTTATAGAAAAAAAATATAGCGCTCCGCCAGGGCCTTTTTGCGGATAGAATGCTTTATTATAAATCCTTTTTGCGGAAAAATACCAATCCGCAGCCACACGAGAGGAGCATCCATGCCAGAGAAGAGAAAAGCATTTCCGGATAACGGCAATTTTCCATGATTATTCCGCTGAGCTGCAACGATTGTCCTCCCGGAAAAATCTCAAAAGCGATTTCATAGGCCCGGCGTTTCGCTCCCTCTAAATAATTCGGATTGAGAATCCACTCCGAGTCCTCCCCATCGTCAATCTCTCCAATTCCAAGGGACACGTTCGGAACATAATAATGCGGAGGCTGATCCAGCCGATTTGCGACAGCCGCGCCGACAAAGTCTCTCCTGTTGCTCATGGAATAGCATAAAAATTAAAAGAAATCAAGTATTTGCATTGAATTGCAAAAACTATTCATTTTCGATCATTTTTGCAGTTCTCAAAGAGCTAATGGCTCTTATCTTCCCCTGTGCTTCTCCTTTCGTTTCTGCTGTTTCAGGTCAAACATCCGCCGCTGATCCGCTTCCTTCTGCTCCCTGGTGATCCGCCTGCGCTCTGTTTTCCTCTCTTCCCTTTGCAGCCGCAACGCCTGCTGGGATTTTGTCCCAATCCCGCCCTGCGCGGTCTGCCTTTTTGCCTCCCTTTGCGCCCGCTTGGGATTCATCCTGCCATCCTTTACCGCCACTTCAACAGCCGGACTGAATTTCAGGCTGTCATACCTTCTGAGCACGAAATCCCATACCTCATAGTCCCTGGGCTCGCCTCCAAAAGTGACTTTGCAGACAGAAAGTTTCCCATCCTCAATCCTCTCGAACACGCCTACCCAAAACGGCTCCTCAAAAAATACTGTCAGCACTGCTTTCGCTCTGTCCATAACGAAACCCTCCTTACTTGTTATGAACAAAGAACGGACAACCCAGGAGGGGCAGGTTACTTACCCTGTCATTAGAAACAGGACGGCCGGGCTACCTACCGGCTCTGGCGCGTCCTCCGGACGCACGTTGCGTTTTTATCTTTGTGTGATATGTTTTGCTTCTAGTATAGCCCTTTTTTCAGCAAACCGCAACCAATCGATCTGTGCTAAATCGCGGGACTTCAAATCGCGGGGAAGACTCTTCCCCCGCGGCCTTCGCTTACTCCGCTCCCAGCTTCCAGCCGATGGCCTCCTTTCGGCCCAGCACGAAGTCGGCGTAGATTCCCTGCTGTCCCATCAGCTCCTCGTGCTTTCCCCGCTGGACTATCCGCCCCTGATCCACCACCAGGATCTGGTCCGCGTTCCGCACGGTTTTCAGCCGGTGAGCGATCATGATAATGGTCTTGTCTCTGGTCAGGGCCTCGATAGCCTTCTGGAGCCGGTCCTCGTTCTCCGGGTCCACATTGGCGGTGGCCTCGTCGAAAATCACGATGGGGGCGTCCTTCAGCATGGCTCTGGCGATGCTGATCCGCTGCTTTTCCCCGCCGGAAAGGGACGCTCCGCCCTCCCCGATCACCGTCTGGTAGCCCTCCGGCAGGGCCATAATAAACTCGTCGCAGCAGGCCTTTTTGGCCGCCGCCACCACCTCCTCGCGGGTGGCCTCCGGCTTTCCGAACCGGATATTATTTTCGATGGTGTCGGCGAACAGATAGACATTCTGAAACACCATGCTGATCTGATCTATCAGGGACTCCAGGGTATACTCCCGCAGATCGTGCCCTCCGATCCGGATGCTGCCGCTGTCCACATCCCAGAACCGGGCGATCAGGCTGCACAGGGTGGTCTTGCCGGAGCCGGAGGGGCCGATGATGGCCGTGGTGGTCCGGTCCGGAATACTTGCGGTGACGCCGTGGAGAATCTCCTTCCGGCCATAGGAAAAGCTCACATTTTCAAACTGTATGTCATGGTTCTTTGGCCGAAGGGCCGCTCCCCCCTCGTCGATCCTTGGGATTTCGTCCATCTGGTTGGCGTGATCGATGGCGCTACCGGCCATGCGCAGAATGGCCATGCTGCTCCCCGCCGACTCGATCTGGGCGAATACCAGGAAGGATATGATCACCGACATCAAAGCGTTGGCCAGCGTCATGGTCCCCCTCAGGTAAAAACCCACCGCGGCCAGCATCATCAAGATACTAAACAGATGCAGCGCCAGCCCCTGGGCGATGTTGTAGGGGGTGAACAGCTGCTCCATCGCCAGATTGCTTCCGCGGTTTTCCTCCAGGGCCTCCCGCACTCTCCCGTCGCCCTTTCCCGTGAGATTGAAGGATTTGATGACGCTCATCCCCTGGATCTGCTCCAGCACCGCGCTCACCATCTTCGCCGCGGACTCCTGCCTTTTGGGCGCCAGCGCCCCGGTCTTTTTTTCCATGGCGGAGGTGATCAGCAGGTACAGCGCCGTTCCCGCCACCACGATCAACCCGATCCGCCAGTCAAAAATCAGCACCATGACGGTGAAGACCGCGGCGTTGATAAAGCCCCCCAGGATCCCCACCAGCACCATGGGAGCCGTATTTTCCACCTCGTCCAGCACCGTGGTGGCCACGCCGGTGATCTCCCCCAGACTGTTGTCATTGAAATATCCCATCGGCACGCTTTTCAGCTGGCTGCCGATGGCGATCCGCTTGCCGGCCGCCATGAAGTATCCGGCGTGGGTCTGCTGAAGCTGGCCAAAATAATTGCAGACGGCCCGCCCGATGATGCTGATCCCCAGCAGCCACAACGCGGTCCAGGCAGTGCGGCCGGCGCCGTCCCCTTCGGTCAGTGCCACCACCACATAGTAAATCGCCCACACCTGAAACATGTGAAAAATCCCGTAGATAAAGCCCACCGCGATGGATTTATTGATATTTCCCCGTTCTTTTCCGGCAAACTGCCATATTTTTTTAAAAGCGGTCAGCATGCTTCCTCACCATCCTTTGCCCCGATATGCGCCCGCCACATCGAGCTGTACAGCGGGCTCTCCTTCAACAACTGTTCATGGGTTCCCTGCGCCTCTATTTTGCCGTCCTTCACCACCACGATACGGTCCGCATCCGTGATGGTGGACAGGCGGTGGGCGATGATCAGCACGGTCTTTC
The DNA here is from genome assembly GCA_964528295.1 of uncultured Lachnospiraceae bacterium. GTDB lineage: Bacteria > Bacillota > Clostridia > Lachnospirales > Lachnospiraceae > Choladousia. The sequence continues at coordinate 3,657 of CAZGRM010000155.1, read as the reverse complement.
CCCGGATCAGCTTCGCCACCGCCCTCTGGATAAGGGCCTCGTTCTCAGGATCGATGTAGGCGGTGGCCTCGTCCAAAATGACGATGGGGGCGTTTTTCAGCATGGCCCTGGCGATGGCGATTCTCTGCCGCTCGCCGCCGGAGAGATGGGCGCCCCCTCCTCCCACAATCGTATCATAGCCCTGCTCCAGCTCCCGGATGAAACCGTCGCAGCCGGCGGCCTTCGCGGCGGCCTCCACCTCCGCGTCCGTAGCCCCCATTCTCCCCATTCGGATATTTTCCCGGACGGACTCGTCAAAGAGATAATTATCCTGGGAGACGAAGGCCACCTGGTCATAGAGCTGGGTCAGCGGAATGTCCTTCAGATCATATCCTCCCATGCGGATACGGCCGCCGGTCACATCCCAGAAGCCGGCGATCAGCTTGGCTATGGTGGATTTTCCGCTGCCGGAGGGCCCCACCAGAGCCGTCATGGATCCGGCGGGAATCTCCAGGCTCACGTCCCGCAGAATCTCCTGCCCCTCATGGTAGGCAAAGGATACCCGCTCCAGTGCGATAGCTCCGCCCCGGAGCTTCACCGGCTGGCTGCCGTGCTCCTGCTCCCTGCTGTTTAGAATCTCGTCCACGGAGCCCACTATGGTGCCCACCCGGGCCAGGCTGTCCACGAAATTCATGGCCGCCATCAGCGGTCCGGCGATGCCAAGGGACAGGATCATCGCAGTGATAAAATGATCCGCGCTGAGGCTGCCCCGGCTGTACAAAAGCCAGCCGCAGGGCAGGATGGTAATCAGGGTGGTGGGAAAAATCGCCTTGGACAGGGAGGTGGGAAATTGGCAGCTCTTCATCCAGTTGTAGAAATAGGCGGCGTTGGCCATGACCCGGTCCGAAAATTTGGCGTAGGAATTTTTCCCCTGGTTGAAAGCCTTGATCACCTCGATTCCGCCGATATACTCCACAATGGCGGAATTCATGGCCTGGTTTGTCTTTACGGAGCCCTCATACTTGGCTCCGTAGCCCACCATCACCAGCATCATGAAGAGCATCCCCACCGGAATGGACACCAGACTTAAAAGAGCCATCCGCCAGTCCAGCACAAATAAAAAGATCAGGATGCAGACCGGCGCCAGAATATTTGAGGTCATCTCCGGCAAAAGATGGGCCAGAGGCGTCTCCATGCTCTCCACCTGATCCACGATGATCTGCTTCATTTTCCCGCTGGACATATCCATGACCGTGCCCAGGGGCAGCCTGGGCAGCTTGTCGAGAATGCGCTCCCGGATGCTTTTCAGGATCGCGAAGGTGGCCTTGTGGGACAGGGACAGAGCCAGGCTGTACAGGCAGGAGCGAAGAATATATCCCGCCGCCGCGGCCCCGCACCAGAATAAATAAAAGGACCACTCCCGCCTTCCCTCCAGCAGGCCGATGATGATCCGCGCCGCCCCATAGTAGGGCACCATGCCCCCCAGGACGCCCACCGCCGCCAGGATCACGGCCCGGATCAATCCCCCCTGCTCTTTTTCTCCAAGCTCCCAGAGACGGAGCATGGGACTTTGTTTTGTCATATGGATTCCTCCTTTTTTAGTTAGCATACGCTAACCTCTTTTTTTATAATAAGGCCGCCGCCAGAGGCGCGGCCCTATTTTTCCTGTGGCTGCTGATCCGGGTAGAAGAAGGTGTCAAAGCCCGCCGCGTGATACCGCTCCAGCATTCCGATGTATTTCCCCGCGGTCTCCCGGTCCATTCCGTGCCGGACCACCTCAAATACTCCCTCAAAGTAGGCCGTGGTCACAATGTGAAGAAACTCCTCCGTCACCGCTCCGGCCTCCACGCCGGCGCATCCCACCGTCTCCATGTACTTGTAGGTGTACTCCACCTCAATGCGGCTCAGCTCGTCCACAAAATTCTGAAACCTGGTGCCGTAGGACGCGTCCAGCAGCAGCCGGAACTCATCAAAATGGTCGTATATATAATCCAGCAGGGTCTCCATACCCTGAAAGCTGTATTCGTTGACCTGCTCCTTCTGTGTCTCGGCGTCAAAGCCGCGGAAGTCCTCCTGGATCCCGCAAAACATCCGCGTCAATCCCTCCACCACCGGCCCCACGATGGCCTCAAACAGCCCCTCCTTGTCCCTGAAACGGACATAGATGGAATTGGTGCTGGTGGCTGCGTTGGCCGCGATGACGCGCAAAGAGGCGTCACGGTAGCCCTTCGCCAAAAATTCTTCCTTCCCGCACTCCAGCAGCCGCTCATACACCCCCTCAATCTGCTTCGCCATATCTTCGCCTCCTCTCGATTCATAACGCTGTTTCATAACTATGTTATGAATGTAGCATAAAAAAATCCCCCTGTCAAGAGGGACTTTTTTCCTGTCGCGATTCCCGCCTCACTCAAATTTCCGGTCATACAGCAGCGCCGCGATCAGCACCACAAAGCAGGAACCGGCGTTATGTACCAGGGCTCCGGTGGTGGGAGTCAGAAGGCCCAGGACGGAGAGGGTGATCGCGGCAAAATTGATACACATGGACAGGGTGATGCTGAGCTTTATGGTATGTACCGCGGCGTTGGCCAGCCGTTTCAGGTAGGGAATCCGGGAGATATCGTCGCTCATCAGCGCGATGTCCGCCGCCTCCACGGCGATATCGCTTCCCATGCTCCCCATTGCCACCCCCACGGCGGCGGTTTTCAGGGCCGGTGCGTCGTTGACACCGTCGCCGATCATGCAGACGACCCGGCCCCCCTCCTGGAGCTTCCGGATCGTTTCCACCTTCTCCTCCGGCAGCAGCTCCGCCCGGACCTGGGAAATCCCCGCCTGCCCCGCAAAATATTCCGCGGTCCTTTTGCTGTCTCCGGTGAGGAGAACGACCTCCGCACCCATCCCGCCAAGGCGGGAGATCATGGTCCCGGCCTCCCCTCGCAGGGTGTCGGAGAGGGCGATGACACCGACGCACCGCCCCCGGTCCGCCACCAGCACGGAGGCCTTGCCCTCCCCTCGCAGCCGTTTCAGCTCCGGGCGAACCCTGTCGTCAATGACCACCCCCTGCTCTTTTAGAAACCTCTCGTTTCCGCAGACCAGGCTCCGGCCCGAAAGCCTCGCGCGCACCCCTCTCCCGGCGGCCATGTGAAAGTCGGAGGCTTCCGGAATGGCCATTCCCCTCTCCCTGGCCCAGACCGCGATGGCCTTTCCCAGCGGGTGCTCGCTTCTGGCCTCGGCGGAGGCCGCCAGCAGGAGCAGGTCCTTCTCCGCCAGTGAATCCTCAAAGGACAAAATATCGCTGACCCGGAGGCGGCCATAGGTCAAGGTCCCGGTTTTGTCGAAGGCGATGGTGTCCACCCGCCCCATCCTTTCCAGCGCCTCGCCGGATTTAATGATGACCCCCTGCTTCGCGGCCTGGCCGATGGCGGCCATGATGGCGGTGGGCGTGGCCAGCACCAGGGCGCAGGGGCAAAATACCACCAGCACCGTCACGGCCCGGGTCAGGTCCCGGGTCACCAGCCCCGCCGCCACTGCGATCAACAGCGCCGCCGGCACCAGCCAGCTGGCGCACCGGTCTGCGATCCGCTGCATGGGGGCCTGCTTCTCCTCCGCCTCCTCCACCATGCGGATCAACCTTTTGAGGGAGCTGTCCTCCCCCACCCTCGACGCGGTGATGTCCACAGC
>CAZGRM010000154.1:0-8449 GCA_964528295.1 uncultured Lachnospiraceae bacterium | reverse complement strand
AGCCTGAAAAGCTCCGATTTTCTGTTCACAAGTGGCAAACTCGGGTTATAGCACATTTCCGGGAAATATGTAAACCCCCATTTTTTTCATCCGGGCCATCTTTTTTTCGCTCCGCCGGGCAAAACCAGCCGGAGCCTGTGCCCCTCTATTTCAGCACGGAATCCTCCCCCTCCGGGAGAATCAGCGCCAGAATGATACCTACCACGGCGGACAGCGCCAGACCGGAGATGGATACGGTCTCCGTGATGGGGATGCTGTCGCAGCCGATGCCCAGCACCAGCACGATGGAGGCGATCATCAGGTTCCGGCTGTTGCCGAAGTTGAGCCGCTCATTCACGATGATCCGCACTCCCACGGAGGAGATCATACCGTAAAGCACAATACTGATTCCGCCGATCACCGGCCCGGGAATGCTGGTGATCACCGCTCCCACCTTGCCGAAAATTCCCAGCAGGATGGCGAAGCAGGCCGCGATGCGGATAATGGAGGGATCGTAGTTCTTCGTCACCGCCAGCACACCCGTATTTTCCCCGTAGGTAGTGTTGGCGGGGCCGCCCAGCAGTCCTGCCAGGGCGGTGGCCAGGCCGTCGCCCAGAAGGGTGCGGTGCACGCCGGGATCCACCATAAAGTTCTGTCCCGTCACGGCGCTGTTGGTGGTGATGTCTCCCACATGCTCCACCATGGTCACCAGGGCGATGGGGGCGATGGACAGAATCGCGTGGGCCTTAAAGGTGGGCACACAGAGCACCTGATCCATGATACTCGAATCCATGAAGGAAAAGAAGGACGCGCTCCGCACCGCCTCAAAGCCGCACAGCCCCATGATATAGCTCACCAGATAGCCCACGATGATGGCAAACAGAATGGGCATCAGATTGAAAATGCCTTTCGCGAAGATGGACACCAGCACCACCGTGGCCAGCACAAAGACGGTGACCAGCACTGCCTTCATGCTGAAGGCCCCGTCCACATAGAACGCGTTGCTGATGGCAGAACCGCTGAGCCGCAGGCCGATGACGATGATGACCGGGCCCGTCACGATGGGCGGAAGCACCTTGTTTACCTTCTCATAGCCCACCAGCTTGATGATCAGGGCAAAGACCACGTACACCAGACCGGCCACGATCAGTCCGCCCTTCACCGCCGCCAGCTTTTCCAGATAGTCAGGATCTCCCGCCCGGGAGCTGCCGATGACGGCGATGATCCCTCCCATAAAGGCAAAGCTGGAGCCAAGAAACACGGGCACCTTCCGCTTTGTCACCAGATGAAACAGCAGAGTGCCCAGCCCCGCGCAAAACAGGGTGATGGAGGTATTCAAACCGGTGAGGGCCGGCACCAGAACGGTGGCGCCAAACATGGCCAGCACATGCTGAATACCCAGAATCAGCTTCTTCCCCATAGTTTTTTCCATAATTTTTCTCCTCCTGTGTAGTGATACTACTTCAGATCCAACAGCCGTACCGCCGCCAGCGCTCCTTCCAGATAGGGATTTTCCGCCTCGGCAAAGGCTCCCGCGTCAGACAGCTCGGAAAGCCTCGGGTCGATGGGCAGCTTTCCGGCCACCAGCACGCCCAGCTCCTTTGACACCGCGTCCACCTTGCTCTCTCCGAATACCCGGATCTCCTTTCCACAGTCGGGACATTTCAGATAGCTGTAGTTTTCCACAATGCCCAGCACCGGGATGTTCATGGTCTTCGCCATGTTGTAGGCCTTCTTCACAATCATTTTCACCAGCTCCTGGGGAGAGGTGACGATCATGATCCCGTCCACCGGAAGGGACTGAAACACGGTGAGGGGCACATCCCCCGTCCCCGGCGGCATATCCACCAGCAGGTAATCCAGCTCGCCCCAGATCACATCGGACCAGAACTGCTTTACCATATTGGCGATCACCGGGCCTCTCCAGATGACCGGGGTCTCAGGATCCGGCATCAGCAGATTGATGGACATGACCTTGATATCATTGGCGGTGAGCACCGGATAGATTCCTTCCTCCCCCGCCTCCGCGGGACCGGTCAGTCCGTACATTCTGGGAATGGACGGCCCTGTGATATCCGCGTCCATGATCCCCACCCGGTACCCCCTGGAGGCCAGGAGATTGGCCAGGGACGCGGTCACCATGGATTTTCCCACACCTCCCTTTCCGCTGACGATCCCGATCACGTGCTTCACCTCGGAATACACGTTCAGTTCCACCTCAAAGCCCTGGGGCCTTCCGCCCGCCGCGCTGGGACATCCCTCACAGCTTTCCTTTGAGCAGCTTGCGCTGCTGCTGCATTCTTTCTCTGCCATACGGCACCTCCTTTACGCTGAAACACGACGGGGCCGTATCCTGAGGAACACTCCGTCGTGCTGTATTTCCACTTATTTTAATCCATGACCGAAGGATGCGCAAGCCCTTTCGTAAAAAGTTTCCGCTTTTCCTTCTCACTCCTCCTCCAAAAGCTTTCGCAGATAGCGCCCGGTGACCCGGGAAAAGTTCTCGATGGAGCGGATGTAGGCAAAATCCTTGCCGAAAATCTTTTTCTCGGCGGCCAGATCCTTTTCCTTTCCGGTGAACACTCCCAGCACGTACACCCCCTGCCCCCGCAGCTTGCGCACCTCGTAGGCCGTGTCCTTCACGGCGTACTCCCCGCAGTAGGGCCGGGGATTGCGGCTGTTCGGACGGTTCACAATGATATCGTTGGGCTTCCCGTCGCTGAGGACGATGAGGACCTTGCCCTCCTCCTGGCGGTTCAGAAGGCTGTCCCCCGCCGCCCGGATGGCCAGGCCGTCCCGGTTGTTGGAGGAGGTGACGTAGTCGAAGATCCGCCGGTTCTCTGACCGGGGCGCGTCGTACTTCCGGAAGCGCTGCAGCACCGTGTAATCCCAGAAGCTGCAAAAGCTGGTGATCCGGTGGGGCACATCATTATTGCTCAGGGCCTCGCTGATGATATAGGCCTGGAGGGCCACCTGGCTCTGCCGGTCCCGCTGGGAGCCGCTGGCGTCCATCAGGATATCCACCACGAAGTCCGAGCCCTGGCGGCGGTACGTCTTCTCAAAGAGCTTTCCCGGATCCGTCAGCCGCCCCACCCGCCAGAGCCGCGACGGAAGGATCCGGCCGGACTGGGCCAGAAACTGCTCCGGCTCTGAGCGCCTCATCAGCGCCCGGCGCAGCTCCCCGGTCAGCAGCTCCACATTTCGCTTCACCATATTCACATTGTTCCGGTAATACCGGTAATTTTTCTCCCCGTGGCGCTTTGCGTTCACATACTGGGCGTTGACCCGGACGGGGTTTTGCAGGATCCCGTCGGTGAAATAGAGGCTGCAATCCCCGTGGGCCCCCCGGCAGAGCCGCAGATCCAGACTTTTCTGCTCCCTCTTGGTCAGGTAGGAGCGGCCGTAGTTCAGCTCGATGTAGGAGTACATCTTGGCCGCGGCGGCTTCATCGATCACCACCACCCGCTGACCCCTTTGCCGGCTTTTTTCCTCCTGATCCTGCTCCTCCTCCAGGCGCAGCACCTTGCTGTTCATCCGCTCCAGGTATTTCTCCAGGAAGTCCTCCGTGACCTCCTCCTCCAGGTAATCCTTCCAGTCAAACTCCTTCAGATCCTCCCAGGAGGCCGCCATCACATGGGCGAGGTCCCCGTGCCTGCGCTCAAAGCTCCGGTCTATCACCGTATTATAAAGCTCGTCCAAAACCCGGATCAGCTCCATGGTCTCCCGGGCCTCCTCCAGGCCGCGGATTTTCTCCACCGCCGTCTCCAGCTTTTTTTCGCAGTGCCAGTCCTCCCTCAGATAGCCCCTCAGCAGGGCCGCCTTGATCTGCCCCGTCAGGCTGACACTCATCCGGGCAAAGGACTGATCCAGCAGATCGTCGAAGGCCTTCCTCCTAAGCTCCGGCACTCCGGGGCGCTCGGCGGCCGCCTTTTTGTACACCGCCGCGTCCACACAGAGCTGAGCCAGCTCCGTCAGAGGGCGCTCCTCCGCCCCGTAGTAGATTTTCTTTATCAGATATTCGGACAATTGATTCCGATCAAAAAATTTGGCGAAAGCCCCCTGCTTCACCGCGTCGTACATGGCCGAGTATTTGGAGCGGAAATAGCTTTCCACCTCCAGCTTCGTATCCAGGGCATAGTCACCGCTCACCGTCCACATCAGATTCCTGATCCGGTTTTCCGCCTCCGCTTGAAATTCCTGTTCCTCATACATAAGTCCGCTGTCCTTCCCTTCGCCTCCGGCCTCTCTGCCAGGCCGAGTCTCCCCCGCCTCCGAAGCCTTTCGCGCTCTTAAAATAAGCGCTTTCCTTACGCGTCTCTCCCGAAAATATCCGCCGCCGTCCAGCTTTCCGGGATCCGGGTCATGACGATGTCCTCCACCAGCTCCCGCTCAAACACATCGAAGCTCTTGTTCACAATTCCCAAGCGGATGGCCGGGCGGGGGGCCAGGCCGCCGTGAATCGTCTTCAGCGCCCCGATCAGTCCCCGCAGGTCCAGGGGCTTTGTGGATATCTCATTGTTGCCCGCCTTCAATTGAAGATCCAGGAACAGGCCCCGGATCTGTCTCAGCCCCTCCCCGGTGAAATCCGGGAAGAGGGACAGCAGGATGTGGTCCAGCGTCTCCTCGTCCGCCTGGGGCATCTCGATCACCAGAAACCGAGAGACCAGCGCCTCGTTCAATTCCCTGGTGCCGGCGTAGCCGTAGTTCATGGTGCCGATGAACCGGGCCGCATCGTGGAGCTCCACCTTATCGTATCCCGGCACATCGATGATCCTCCGGTAGTCCAGGGTGGCGTGAAGCACGGATACCGCGTCATTCTTCGCCATATTCACCTCGTCGAAAATGCCGAAGCCGCCGTTCACCGCGCACTGATACACCGGACCGGGCCGCAGCCGCACCTGGTTGTCCCGGAAGGTGTCGGCGCCGATCAGGGCGCCGCTGTCCATATTGACGTGGAAGGAAATATTGTAGGAGGGCCGTCCGAAAACGTAGGACAGGTTCTCCGCCAGGACATTTTTTCCCGTGGCCTTTGAGCCGGTGAGCAGGATGTTTTCTCCCTGGAGAAGGGCCGCCGCCGCCATCTCAAAGGTCTCCTTTCCATAGTAGGGCAGTACCGGCCTCGTCACCCGTCTTGCCAGCTCCCCCTCCACCGGAAACCTCTCTCTGAATTCCCGGACCGCCTCCAGGAGATACCGGTCTACCCCCTGCTCCTCTAATGACTGGAAAATCTGCTCCATATTCTCTCTCCTCCTGTATCCGTTCTGTCTCTCCTGTTCTGTGGCAGGAATCCTCAAATCTCCGTGAAGGAATACCGCTGCCGCAGCCCTGAGGCCACAATATCGTACACGATGGTGCCGTCCGGCTGCTCGGTTTTGTCAAAGGTGACATCCTTCCCCTTGAATTTATTCCGCAAAAACTGGTCAATGTCATCGATCTCCACCTCCTCGATGAACACATCCCGCATCTGGTTGTTGGCACACTGGTTAAAAATCTCCCATACCGTTTCATAGCACTTCATATCACATTCCTCCGTTTTCTTTTGTCAACTCTCCTGAACTATTTCTATCCGGCCTCTCCGGCACAGACAGAACATGGATGATTCCGGTCCGCCTACCTCCGCGGTTTTTCTCCCCGGATCGCCAGCAGCTCATCCAGGAGGCGGGACGCCACCTCCTCCTTTGTCATCAGGGACAGCTCCTTCATTCCGGTCCTTGAAATCAGCGTCACCACATTGGTATCCGTGCCGAAGCCGGCTCCGGCCACCTTCACATTGTTGGCGGCGATCAGGTCCAGATTTTTTTTGACCAGCTTCTCCTGGGCGTGCTCCACCATCCGCTCCGTCTCCATGGCAAAGCCGCAGAGCACCTGCTCCGCTTTCTTATGCTCCCCCAGCCAGGCCAGGATATCCCTGGTCCGCTCCAGGGAGATGGCCATATCGCCGTCACTCTTTTTCACCTTCTGCTCAGAGACGGAGGCGGGCCGGTAATCCGCGACGGCGGCGGCCTTGATGATCACGTCCTGGAGAGCCGCCCGGGAGGTAACCTCCTGAAACATCTCCTCCGCGGAGATGACCGGCACCACCGTCACCCCCACCGGCGGGCGGAGATTCGTCTTTCCGGAAACCAGGGTCACCTGGGCTCCCCGCATCCGGCAGATCCTGGCCAGGGCATAGCCCATCTTTCCGGTGGAGTGGTTGGAAATAAACCGCACCGGATCGATGGCCTCCATGGTGGGCCCGGCAGTCACCAGCACCCGGAGCCCCTCCATATCCTTCTCGCGGCCGATGGCATTCAACACATGCTCCAGCAGAAGGCTCTCCTCCGGAAACTTTCCCCTTCCCGTGTCGCCGCAGGCCAGGCGGCCCACCGCAGGCTCGATGACCTGCCAGCCGTATTTTAGCAGAAGCTCCATATTGTCCTGGGTCACCGGGTTGTCATACATCCTGGTGTTCATGGCCGGAGCGATCAGCTTGGGACACTGGCAGGCCAACAGCGTGGTGGTCAGCATATCGTCAGCCAGGCCGTGGGCCAGCTTGGCCATCACGTTGGCGGTGGCGGGGGCCACGATGGCCAGGTCCGCCCGCTTTGCCAGCTCCACGTGCTCCACGTTAAACTGAAAGTTCCGGTCGAAGGTGTCGGTCAGGCATTTGTTTCCGGTCAGGGACTCGAAGGTCACCGGCGTGATGAACTCCCTGGCATTTCTCGTCATGATCACATGGACATCCGCCCGCTGCTTTTTCAAAAGGCTGGCCAGATTGGCCGCCTTGTAGGCCGCGATGCTTCCGGTCACGCCCAATACCACTGTCTTCCCTTTTAACATCTCTGATCCTCCTCAAAATAACAATTTTCCGCTCCGCAAAGCTTCTCTCCTCCCGCCGTACCTCCGGGATTTGGGGGCTATTTTTACCGCATTTAAAGTTTGCAACTTTTTATTCTGTGTTTTTCCTTCTTCTTCCATAAAAAACGCCCCCAATTTTTCACGGAACAGGCTTAAAATATTTCCAAAAATCAATGGTCTCTCTCAGGTCCTGCTCATCCTCAAAAAGCTCCAGCTCCTTCGCCACCTCAATGGCAAAATCCACATAGCGGTTGGCTCTGGCCGTGATGATTCGCCTCCCCGCCGGGAATGACCAGCAGCGCCGCGTCCTCCGGCGCCACATCCGAGAGCCTTCCGTTTACATTCACCGAATACCCCTCCATGGCGGTGACTCCCTTCCCGTCCAGCGTACAGAAAGATACCTCCCGATCGGTAAAGCGCAGTAGCCTCCCTCCCTTCGCCCCATGCGGGCCTTCTCAAAACGGAACCATGCACGGCCCTCACCAAGTAAACCGGAGCTGGCCGTCGATCCAGGAGCGTTGCCTGGCCTCCCGGATCACATCCTCCGGCCGGGGGCCTCCGATCAGGAAAGGGGACTCCGGGTCATGGCGTTCCATATTCTCCCTCACCGTCCTCTGGTCAAAGTTGGCGTAGCAGTATAGACAGCCATGTCCGCAGGAATGGTAGCAGCCGATATCACTGCCCAGCAGGCAGTCGCACCCCTCCCGCACCGCCCCCTGTCTTGGGACGTCCAGGGTGGTGCCGATGGCCCGCTCCACCACCCTCCGGCTCATACAGCCGGAGGTGTCCACGCCGAAGCGTCCCAGCTCCTCCCCCTCGCAGCAAGAGCGGATTTGGATGCCGCGCCTCCTGCCAATCTCCGCAAATTCCCTCCCTATGGTCAGGCGCTCCTGCCTTTGCACCGCCCGCACCCCCGGGAAATTCCTCTTTGTCTTCTCGTACAGGTCAATAAAGCTGATGACACAGTTATCCACATACCCCTCCAGGCAGGCGGCCATCTCCGCAAAGACCCTCCGATGAAACTCCAGGGAGTATGTCTCGGAGATAAAAATGGGGTCGTACCGCCAGCCCACGGCCCGGATCCCCAGCATCCGGGACAGCCGTTTCAGGGAATCCATGACCCGCTCTTTTTCCGGCACAAAGGGCTCAATCTCCCTGCCGTAGGGAGTGATGGTCACATACCAGAGCTGCCGAAACCCCGCCAGCTCCCCCAGCCGCCCCAGCATGGGGGCCGGATTTTTCGTACAGAAGGTCAGGCAGTCCACCACCTCCGGGTCCAGCCGGTAGCGGGTGACCTGGGTGGGCTGAAAGGGATTCCTCACCATCACATATCCCTCCCGGATCCGATTGAAAAACCATTGGCTGTAAAAGGCAGGAATATCGGTCCTGCTGCCCGTATTTATAATCATGCGCTCACGCTCCGCTCTCTTCTCCCCGCCGGCCTTCACCGTCACGACAAACCCTCACCGTTACCACCAGCCCGCTTCCCCTCTCATCCTCCCAATCATACCACCTCTCCCGCCCCGGCTCAACCTTTTCCGCCTCTTTTATATTGGGCGCTACTGTTCATACGCCAGTCAGTATACAGCCACCGGGGCGGGTAGGGGACTTTCCAAAACAATGTAAGGGCGCT
>CAZGRM010000153.1:0-8516 GCA_964528295.1 uncultured Lachnospiraceae bacterium | reverse complement strand
TGCGGCCCAGGTGGGCGGCGTCATCGTGGACAGCGGAAATTTTGACTGGGAGGCCTACGGGGACAAGTTCCATGGCCTGACCACCCCGGATGAGTCCTACCACGGCATCACCTACACAAAAAAGTTCGGGAAGCTGGCCTATATTACGAAGGCCACCTCCCAGCTGATGCGGGATCTGGGCTCCATTCCCTCCCCCATGAACTGTTTTCTGCTGAATCTGGGGCTGGAATCCCTGCCGCTGCGGGTGGAGCGCCACTGCTACAATGCCCAGAAGGTGGCGGAGTTTCTGGATGGTCACGAGAAGGTGTCCCAGGGGAGCTTTGCGGGGCTGCCGGGGGACAGTACCATGAGCTGGCGAAGAAGTATATGCCAAAGGGCACCTGCGGCGTGATTTCCTTTGAGTTGAAGGGGGGAAGGAAGCCGGCGGTGCAGTTTATGGATTCTCTGAGGCTGGCCTCCATTGTGACCCATGTGGCGGACGCGAAGACCAGTGTGCTCCATCCGGCCAGCCACACCCACCGTCAAATGAATGACGCCCAGCTGGCGGCGGCGGGGGTATCCCCGGGAATGATCCGACTGTCGGTGGGCATCGAGAATGTGAAGGACATTATCGAGGATCTGTCCCAGGCCCTGGATCAGGCCGAGACCGAGTAGCTTCAAAATCCGAAACGCAAAGGGCAGGGAAGCCTTTCCGCACGGTGATTTGCCGTACGGAAGGGCTTCCCTGCCCTGTGTTTTTTGACCGATCCTACAGATCGGATCCACAGTGGGGGCATTTGACCGCGTCCTTGTGGATTTCGGACTTACAGTAGGGGCATTCCTTGGTGGTGGGCTCGGCCACAGGTTCGGGGGCCGGCCGGTGGAGCCGGTTGATGGCCTTGATGACCGTGAAGATCACCAGAGCGGTCAACAGAAACTGGACTACGATCTGGATGAAATTGCCGTAGGCGATGACGGAGGTGGCCGCCTTGGCCTCATCCAGGGTGGCGTAGGTGTTTCCGTCCATGGTGATCATCAGGTTGGTGAAGTCCAGCCGCCCGGTGATCAGGGTTATGATGGGCATCACGATGTCGTTTACCAGGGAGCTGACGATGTTATTGAAGGCTCCGCCGATGATGACACCCACAGCCATGTCGATCACGTTGCCCCGCATCACAAATTCCTTAAATTCCTTTACAAAGCTTCCCATATTTTTCTCCTTTTTGGTTTTATCGGTAAAAGTATAGCATGGGAAGTGAAAAAAAGCTATGGAAAACGGAGAAAAAGATCAAAAAAAGTAAAATTGTGACTAGAGCGTGTTTGAAAATTCATTGCACCTGTCTGGCAGCCCCACTTTGCGGCCTATCCGAGCCCGATTTCGTCAGCGTAGCCCCACTACGCCTCCTCAATCGGACTCGGATATCCCACAAATTGGATCAGCCATCCAGGCACAAGCAATTTTCAAACACGCTCTAGAAGGAACTGGCATTTGTCAGATGGGGCGTTGTGTGGTATACTGAACAGAAGTTTGGCGGAAGAAGGGAGGGATTGTATGCGTTTTATGCACATTGCGGATGTCCATCTGGGCGCGGCGCCGGATCACGGGTTTCCCTGGGCCAAGGGCCGGGGGCGGGAGCTGTGGGAGAGCTTCAAAAACTGTATTGAGGCGGCCAATGAGAAGAAGGTGGACTTATTGCTGATCGCCGGAGATCTGTTTCACCGCCAGCCGGAGGTGAAGGAGCTGAATGAGGTGAATTATTTATTTTCCACCCTGGAGAAGACGGTGGTGGTGCTGATCGCCGGGAATCACGACTACATCCAGCCCTCCTCCCCCTACCTGGACTATCCCTGGAACGAGAATGTGATCACCATGTTTTCGCCTCAGATGGAGCGGGTGCGGCTGCCGGAGCTGAAGCTGGAGGTCTACGGAATGAGCTATCACAGCCGGGAGCTGCCGCAGCCGCTGCTGGATGATCTCCATGCGGAAAAAAATGATTACTTCAAGGTCCTGCTGGCCCACGGCGGAGACGCCGCCCACATCCCGATGAACAAGGAAAAGCTGCTGCGGTCCGGCTTTGACTATATCGCCCTGGGCCACATCCACAAGCCCCAGGTGTATATCAAAAACCTGGCCGTGTTCTCCGGCGCCCTGGAGCCCATCGACTGCAATGACCTGGGCCCCCACGGCTACGTGCTGGGGGAGGCGCTTCGGAAAAAGGTGAAGCTGTCCTTCGTGGCCTCGGCCAGGCGGCAGTACCGGCAGATCGATGTGGAGGTGACGGAGGCGGATACTCCCTTCTCTGTCCGGGAGAAGGTGGCGGAGGCCATCCGTCAGGGGGGCGTGGAGGACATGTACCGGATCAGCCTGACGGGCCAGCGGCACCCCCAGTTTCTCCCGGATACCAGGGAGTACCTGAAGTGCGGCCGGATCCTGGAGGTGACGGACCGGACTCTCCCCGCCTTTCACCTGGAGGAGCTGAGCCGCCGCTACCAGGGCCAGCTCATCGGAAATTTCATCGCGAGCTTCGGGCAGGAGCCCCGGGGGATGGTGGAGGAGAAGGCGCTGCGCTACGGTCTGGAGGCCTTGCTGTACCCGGAGGGCGGCAAGTGACGGCTTGCTGTTTTTCAGAGAATCGGAGGGGAGAACGTGGAAATTCAGGAACTGAATCTAAAGCACTACGGAAAATTTGAAAATCACCGGATCCCTCTGCGGTCCGGGATGAATATTATATACGGCGGGAACGAGTCGGGAAAGACCACCCTCCACTCCTTCATCCGCTCCATGCTTTTCGGCCTGGGCCGGGCCAGGGGCAAGGCGGCCAGGAAGGATGAGTACCAGCTGCGCAGGCCCTGGGACAATCCCGGCAGCTTCTCCGGCAGCATGACGCTGCGGGAGGGCGGGAAGGTGTACCGGATTGACCGGAATTTTGACAGCCGGTCCGCGGAGCTTTCCATGGTCTGCGTCACCGACAGCCGGGAGTTTCGGGAGCCGGAGGAGGGGATTCGGGACATTCTGGGGGGCATCAGTGAGTCCGCCTTCCTGAACACCGTGTTTATCGGGCAGGGAGGCAGCGGCACCGACGAGTCCCTGGCGGAGGAGCTGCGGCGGTGCATGGTGAACGGCGGCAGCGGCCAGGACCTGGGGCTGGATGTGACGAAGGCGCTCCAGAGCCTGAGAAAAAAGAAAAAGCTGGCGGAGCAGAAGAAAAAGAAGGAGGAGGAAGCTCTGGAGGAGCAAATTTCCAAAAAGCAGACCGAGGCGGACTATATCCGCCGTGAGCTGGGGCTTTTGGAGCAGCAGCTCTCCATGAGCCGGGGACAGGAGCCGCCGGAGGAGGAGACGTGGGAGGAGGAGGACTCCATGATCACCGGCGCCGGCCGGATTGTCCTGGTGGGGCTTCTGCTGCTGGCGGGGGTGCTGGCCCTTCTGGGGGCGGCGCTGCTTCCCGGTGTGAAGGTGAAATGGTTCCTGGGGATTTTCGGGGCGGTCTTTTTGCTGCTGATCCTCCCGGTCCAGCTTTTGCTGTCCCCGGGCCGAAGGAAGGAGCCGCCGGAGACGGAGCGCCCGGAGACGGAGCGGGAGGCCTTTCTCAGGGAGGAGAAGAGAAAGCGGGAGGAGGCCTACCGGAGGCTGCAGGAGGAGCTGGAGGTGCTGTATCAGGGGCATGTGAGGCTGGAGGGCCCGGAGACGGAGATCGCCGCGTTGAACCTGGCCATCGACCGGATCTGCGAGCTGACCATGGGAATCTACGAAGAGACGGGGGGCAATCTGAACAAGCGGGCCTCCCGGATTCTGGGGGAGATCACCAATGGGCGGTACGACCGGATTGTGATGGATGAGACGGGAGAGATCCGCATCCACACGGCGGATCGGGTGCTGGGCCTCCATCAGGTCAGCGGCGGCACCATGCAGCAGATCTATTTTGCGGTGCGGATGGCGGCGGGGGAGGTATTTTGCGGGGAGCAAAAGCTCCCGGTGGTGCTGGACGAGCCCTTCGCCATGTACGACGACGCCCGGCTGGAGGCGGTGCTGCGCTGGCTGGATCGCTGCGGCCGGCAGGTGATTCTGTTTACTTGCCAGAAGCGGGAGCGGGAGCTGCTGAACCGGATCCGGCAGGCGGAGTACCGCTGAGTACCGGGGATGGCACTCGAGGATCAAGAGGTGCTTCGCTTTGGCGGAGGCGCACAGGGATAGAAATGGAGAGAAAGCGTTATGGAATACATCGGATGTCATTTATCCTCCTCAAAGGGATTTCTTCATATGGGAAAGGAGGCCGTCTCCATCGGGGCCAATACCTTCCAGTTTTTTACCAGGAATCCCCGGGGAAGCAAAGCAAAGCCGCTGGATGAGAGGGACGTGGAGGCTTATCTGAATTATGCCAAGGAGCATGGGATCGGCACCATCGTGGCCCATGCCCCTTATACCCTGAATCCCTGCTCCGGGGACGAGCGGGTCCGGGAGTTTGCCCGGATCACCCTTGCCGACGATCTCCGGCGTATGGAGTACCTGCCCGGGAATGTCTACAATTTTCATCCCGGCAGCCATGTGGGTCAGGGGGTGGAGCGGGGAATCGAGCTGATCGCGGAGACGCTGAATGAGGTGATGCTGCCGGACCAGCACACCAGGATTCTGTTGGAGACCATGGCCGGCAAAGGAACGGAGGTGGGCGGCCGCTTTGAGGAGATGGCCGCCATCATTGACCGGGTGGAGAATAAGGAAATGATGGGAGTTTGTCTGGATACCTGCCACGTGTACGACGCAGGCTATGATGTTGTGAGAGATCTGGATGGGGTGCTGGCGGAATTTGACCGGATCATCGGCCTGGACCGCCTGTATGCCGTCCACGTAAACGACAGCAAAAACCCCTTTTGCAGCCACAAGGACCGGCACGAGAAGATCGGCCAGGGGTCCCTGGGGCTGGAGGCTCTCCGGCGGGTGGTCCATCATCCGAAGCTGGCGGGCCGTCCCTTCTGTCTGGAGACGCCCAACGAGCTGGAGGGCTACGGGCGGGAGATCCGGATGCTGAGAGGGGAGATCAGCGGATAGGCGGCAGGTTTTATTTTTTCAGCTGCTGCCGCTTTTCCAGGAAGCTGTTGATGCGGTCCGAGGGGTTCAGCAGATCGCTGATGGAGCCGTCATGATTCAGCGTGTCAATGATCAGAGCGATATATTTGCTCAGGTCGCAGCCCACGTAGTAGGGCTTCTCCAGAAGCTCAGGGGGCTGATAGACCAGGTTGGTGGTCAGCATGGCCTGGAAGAGTCCCTGCTGGTAGGCCTGGTCGAATTTCTCCAGACCATTGGTGAAGAGGCCGAAGGTGGAGCAGATGAAGATTCTTCCCGCATGGCGCTTTTTCAGCTCCTTGGCCACGTCGATCATGCTGTCGCCGGAGGAGATCATGTCGTCGATGATGATGACGGTTTTCCCTTCCACGCTGCTGCCCAGGAATTCATGGGCCACAATCGGGTTCCTGCCGTTTATAATGCGGGCGTAGTCCCTTCTTTTATAAAACATTCCCATATCCACACCCAGGATATTTGCCATATAGATGGCCCGGCCCGCGGCCCCCTCGTCGGGGCTGATGATCATCAGGTGCTTCGGGTCCACGGTAAAGTCGGGAGCCGCCCGGAAGAGCCCCTTGATGAACTGGTAGACCGGCTGGATGGTCTCAAAGCCGTGAAGCGGGATGGCATTCTGGACTCTGGGGTCGTGGGCGTCAAAGGTGATAATGTTTTCCACGCCCATCTTTGTCAGCTCCTGCAAAGCCAAAGCGCAGTCCAGGGATTCCCGGCCGGTGCGCTTGTGCTGGCGCCCCTCATAGAGGAAGGGCATGATCACGGTGATCCGGCGGGCCTTTCCGCCCACGGCGGCGATGATCCGCTTCAGATCCTGGAAATGGTCGTCCGGTGACATGTGGTTGATGTAGCCAAAGAGAGGATAGGTCAGGCTGTAGTTGCAGACGTCCACCAGGAGGTACAGATCGTCTCCCCGGACAGAATCATTGACCAGACCCTTTGCCTCCCCGGAGCCAAACCGGGGGACGCTGGCGTTGATCAGGTAGGAGTCCTTCACGTATTCCCTGAGCTGGGGAGCCCCTTGATGCTCGTGCTCACGCTCCCTGCGCCACTGTACGATATGGTCGTTGATCTTCTTTCCCAGTGTCTCGCAGCTTTTCAGCGCGATGATGCCCAGTTCCCCCACAGGAATTGTTTCCATGTTGCGTTCGTAGCCTGATTGGAATTCCATGTTGTAATCCTCCGTATGCCGCGTGTATTCGTTTCAATGGGTGATATATTTACATTCGATTTTTTGTTACGGAGCTATTTTATCACAAAAACAGCTCCGGTCAAGCCCTTCTTAGCTTCTTTTGGATCCGGATGTCGTCCCCGATGAGCTTCAGCATGGTGTAGTTGCTGGAGATCCGGGAAAAAATCCGCTCCGAGTAGGTGTCCGCGAAGGTGGCCAGGGACAGATTGGTGGAGATCAGGGTGCTTTTTTTGCGCAGGATCCGTTCGTTCAGCACCAGGAAAAGCTGGGAGGAGACGAAGGAGTTCACCAGCTCCGTGCCCAGATCGTCGATGATCAGCAGGTCACAGTCAAAAATGTGCTGCTCCAGCTCATTCTGGGCGCCGGGGTCCGCCCGGCCAAAGGCGGAGTCGGCGAAGAGGTCAAAGAGCCGGAAGGCGGAGAAATAAATGACGGAGTGGGTGCTCTCGATCAGCTCTCTTGCCACACAGTGGGAGAGGAAGGTCTTTCCCAGCCCCGTGTCGCCGTAGAGGAAAAGATTTTCAAAGCTCCGGTCAAAGTCCCGGACAAAGCGCCGGCACTCCTCCTGGGCCCGCCGGGCGGTCTGAGCGGCGCTCTGACCCGTCACCGGGTCCTTGACCTGCTCGGAGTAGTAGTCCAGGGAGAAGGTGCCGAAATTCTCCGTTTTCAGGATCTCCCGGAGGTTGGACTGCATGTAGAGCAGATCGATGATGGCCTGGCGGAAGCAGTGGCATTTTTTCCGGCCGATATAGCCCGTGTCCTGGCAGTCGGGACAGCGGTACACGGGGCTTAAATAGTCGGCGGGATATCCCGCCTGCGAAAGCAGCTCTCCCCGGCGGGCGGAGAGGCCGGCGATGGTTTTTCGCAGATTGGCCACGGAAGCTTCCCGGGAGGGTCCCTCCTGTGCCAGGAGGCGCCGGGCGCAGGCCGTGCTGGCGGAAGCGATCTGGGCGTCAATCTCGGAGAATTCCGGCAGCTTTCGGTAGATCTCCTCCCGGCGCCGGGTCAGCTCCTGCTGATTCTTCGCCTGCTGGCGCTGATAGTCCCGCATGATGGTATTGTACTGCGTATTAGTCAGACCCATGGATGCCGCCCTCCTTCCTGGCTAGCTGTTCAGCAGCTGCTTCTCCAGCTGGCTGTAATCGTATTCTCTCTGGGAGAAGTTGTTGAAACGGTTGTTCTGGGACTTCTGGGGAGCGGGCTTTTTCGCCGTCTCCCGCCGCTTGCGGTCCTCAGTGCGCTGCTGGTCCAGCTGCTTTACGTCCTCCAGGGAGGTGACACCCCGGCTGTGCCAGTCCTTCAGGATCCGGTTGGCGTACTCAAAGCTGGGCTGGTGGATGGTGCGGATGGTCCGGTTGCAGGCCTCCAGCACCAGATCGATGGAGAAGGAGAACTCATCGAACCACCGGGACATGGTCTCCATTTCCGCCTGGGCCGGATTTCGTCCCTTGATCCCGAAGGCCTTGAAGATGATGTAATAGTTTTTGTTGTACAGGCTGCTCTCCTGCTTAGCCTGCGTCACCGTGGAGATGCCCGCCTCCGCCCAGGCCAAGGCTACGGTACGCATATAGTGGCGGCTGGCGCTGCCCTTGGAGACGCAATATTCCACCAGATATTCGATGAGATCGACGGAAAATTTCAGAGTATCATAGTAATAAATGAAATCGTTCTGCTCACCGGAGGTCAGGGGCCGCTGAAGATACTGCTCCGCGATGAAAAAGAGCTGGCGGATCTCCTTTTGCTGGGAGAGGGCCGCCGCCTTCTCCCGGCTGGGAGCCGTCAGATCCGGGCCGCCAAAGGCCTGAGCGGGACCGGCGGATCCTGCCGGAGTCTGAAGGGGCTCAGTCTTGCCCGGGGCCTTTGGCTCTTCTGGCTCGGAGGGCAGGTCGGAGAAGGTCACGGAGAGCAGCTCACCGTCCTGACCGGCCTTCAGATGGATCAAATCCTGCTTTTCCCAGTAAGCCAGAGCCCGCCGCACATCCTTTTCCGTATGCTCCAGCGCGTCCGCGATGGAGGAGAGGCTCAGATCCCTCCCCGTGTTGGCGCACCGCAGCAGATATAGGTATACCTTGACAAATTCCCCGTTGGCCTGGGGCATGAACTGGTCGATAAAAGAGTTCCGCACCACGGTGACTCCCTCAGGGGTATCTGTGTAAATTTTCATATGTTTCACTCCCCGCCGGAGCCTGTTTGCCGGCCCCGTTTTTCTTATGCTCAGTATAGCATATCGCAGCCAAAGGCTGCAATCAAACTTAAAACCAAAAAGAATCA
>CAZGRM010000152.1:0-8522 GCA_964528295.1 uncultured Lachnospiraceae bacterium | reverse complement strand
GGGGAGAGGGCGTCTGAGGAGGACAGAAAACATTCAGGAGGTATCATGTATAAGGTTTTGGTGGTGGATGATGAGAGGATGATCCGGCAGGGCATCCAGAAGGCGATTCCCTGGAGCAGTCTTCAGGTGGAGAAGGTATTTACGGCGGGATCGGCGGCGGAGGCGCTGGAGATTGTGAAAAAGCATTCCATTGACCTGCTGATCACGGATATTAGTATGTCGGAGATGACGGGGCTGGACCTGATCGAGAGGATCAGGGAGTCAGATGAGGATATGCGGGTGGTGGTGCTGACGGGCTACGACCGTTTTGACTATGCGAGAAAGGCCCTGAAGCTGCGGGCCCATGATTTTCTTCTGAAGCCGGTGGACGAGGAGGAGCTGAGGAAGAGTATCGAGAAGCAGCTTCGGATTTTGAAGGAGCAGAGGGCGTCGGGAGGCGGCAGCCGCACCGAGGGAGTCCGGCAGCAGTATCATCTGGACCGGCTCATGGAGGAGTTCTTTTCCGGCAGCGTGTCGGACCGGGAGGCGGCTGGGGCGCTGCTGGACCGGATGGGGATCGACGCGGAGCAGGAGATGCAGGCGGGAATCGTCATCCCGGATATGGTGCCGGGGGAGGACGAGGAGGGCAGGACCTTCCGGGTCAGAAGCATCCAGAATATCTGCATGGAGATGCTGGACCAGCGGGGCCTTGGGATTACCGTGCGGGACAGGGGCGGACAGATCCACCTGGTGTTTTTCTGCGGCGGAAAGAGAAACGAGGGGGAGGAGACTGCCCGGGAGATGGCGGAGCTGCTGAAGAGCGAGTATGAGATCCGGGTCCGGGTGGTGATCGGCAGCGCGGTGAAGGGAGTGGACCGGCTCCACATCTCCGCCAACGATGCCGTCCATCTTCTGAAAAATGAGCGGAAGCCCTTTCAGGATATGGTGATTCAGAGCAAATCGGAGCGGAAGCGGGCGGATATTTTCCAGGATGTGTTCCGGGAGTTTAAGAGCGCCATGATCGCAAGCGCGGGGGACATGGATCAGACGCTCCACATCTTTGAGCGGTTTAAGGTGGCGGTGGAGTCCTACAATCTCTCGGCCCGGTACACGGAGATGTGCTGCTTTGAGCTGGCCTCCGCGTTGGCCTTCTCCTATCTGAATGACGGAGGGAATCCGTCGGAGGAGAACCTGAACGCCCTGATGAAATCCCTGAGCGGCACCACCAGGGAGGGGGCCTGCGAGGTGACAGAGGCCTTTTTTCAGCGGATCCTGAGCCAGAAGAACGGCAGCGACCATGAGCTGGTGCGAAAGGTGAAGTACCGGATTCACGAGGGGCTGGGGGAGGAACTGACGGTGGCGGGCATCGCCGCTGAGCTCTATGTGACCCCCAACTACCTCTCCCGGCTGTTTAAGCGGATCACCGGGGAGGGCTGCAACGAGTACATCGTCAGGAAACGGATCGAGAAGGCCAAGGCCCTTCTGGAGGCCACCAATTTGAAGGTGGGAGAGATCGCCGCCATGGTGGGGTACGGGGATATCAATTACTTTTCCCTGGTCTTTAAAAAGCACACGGGGATGTCTCCCACAAAGTACAGGTCTCTGAGGGAATAGAGCCTCAATATCTGGACGCCTGGGCCTTCCACATCTTCGCGTATTCGCCTCCGGCGTCCAAAAGCTCCCGGTGGGTGCCGGACTCGATGATGCGCCCCCGGCTCATCACGTAGATGCGGTCGGCGTCCCTGGTGGCGGAGAGCCGGTGGGAGATGAAGATGACAGTCTTCCCCCTGGCGATCTCGTTGAGGGCGGTGTTCAGCCGGTACTCCGCCAGAGGATCCAGGGCGCTGGAGGCCTCGTCCATGATGATCATATGCTGATCCCGGTAGAGAGTCCGGGCGATGGCCACCTTCTGCGCTTCCCCGCCGGAGAGACTGACTCCGGCTTTTTCAAATTCCGCGGTGAGAGGCGTGTCGATCTGATACACCAGCCGGGCGTCCTCCAGGGTGAACCGGGCATCGTACAGCGCCTTCTCCACCCGGTAATCCTCCTCGGGATCCTCCGAGGGCAGGTCCATCAATACATTTTCCTTTAAGGTGGCCGCGTAAATCCGGAAATCCTGGAAGACCGCCCCGATGGAGCGGCGGTAGGCCGCCGCGTCGTAGTCCCGGATATCCCGACCGCCCCAGCGGATCTCTCCTTGGGTGGGATCGTAGAGCCGCAGCAATGCTTCACCAGGGTGGTTTTGCCGGAGCCGTTGTAGCCCACCAGAGCGATCCTCTGTCCGGGGTGAATCTCCATGGAAATGTCATGGAGGACCGGACGGCCCTGGGGATAGGCGAAGCTGACGCGGTCCAGAGTGAGGACCTGGGGCTTTTCGGGCACAGGGAGGCTCTGGCGGGAGGAGATGGAGGATTCGGTCCTTAGCAGCTGGCGGATCTTGCGGATGTAGACGGAGTTTTCCGTCAGGGCCGGGTACTCTGTCACCAGCTGATAGCCGTTGGCGGAGAGCCGGTTGACGGAAAAATAGCTGGTCAAAAGATGGGCGTAGGAGAGGCTGCGGGTCACGAGGCACTGGTACAGCAGCAGGCTCCAGAGCAGGCCGTGGATCATCACGTTCTGGACCATCCCCTCATTGAGGAAGCCAAAGAGAAAGGCCCGCCGCCCGTAGGCGCTGTTTACCCCGGCGATCTCCTCATTCATCTGACGGAATTCTTCCTTGTATTTTCCCTGCATCCGGCGGTTCAGCCGCAGCTCCTTCGCATAGTCCGCCAGGTAAAAGACCCGCTGGGCATAGTCCCTGCGGCGCTCAAGGCCGGCCCGGGTGAGTCTGGACTCCACCTGGGCTTTGGTTTCCAGGGTGGACAGGAGAAGGTTTAAGGGCAGGGATACAAGCGGCAGAATCAGGACCGCAGGATTTACCGCGGCGCAGTAGATCAGATTCAGTATCACCTGGGTGAGGAGGCCGGCCAGATGGTTCAGGGAGGCCAGGTAGCGGTCCACGCACTGGTCCGTCTCGGCGGAGGCGATCATGAATTCCTGGTAGAATTCGGGGCTGTCGTAGCTTGCCAGGTCCAGGCTGGCCGCCTTTTCGCAGACCAGCAGCCGCAGCTCCTTGTGCAGCACCGGGAGGTACCGGGGCAGGACGGAGTGCTGGTAGAAGGCGAAGGAACAGGTGGACAGGGCGATGCCTCCGATCAGGAGAAGCATACACCAGAGAATCTTCGTCCAGCTTTCCCGGCGCTCCGCCACGCCCAGATAGTAGTTCACCACCAGGATGGACTCACAGAAGATGGACACCTGCAGCTTCACCGCCTCAAACAGATGCAGTCCCATGGCAAAGGGGGCCCGGGAAAAGCACAGCTTCGTGAGAAAAAGCTGCTGGGACAGTACCTCCGCCGGGGATATGCTCCCCTCACTTTTTTCATGTCTTTTCATGGACAGCTCCTTTCTGTGCGGTAGTTTTTCGCCTGGATCCGATAGAGCCGGGCGTATTTTCCATTCTGCCTCATCAAAGCGGCGTGGGTGCCCTGCTCCTGGATTTTTCCGTTTTCCATAAAGAATACCCGGTCCGCGGTCTGGACGGAGGAGAGGCGGTGGGAGATGAAGATCAGGATTTTCTCCCGCTCCGTCTCCATGATTCCCTCGAAAAGCTCCGACTCCGCAATGGGATCCAGAGCGCTGGAGGGCTCGTCAAAGATGGCGGCGGAGCAGTCCCGGGCGAAGGCTCTGGCGGCGAACAGCTTTTGGGCCTGGCCGCCGGAGGGGACGAAGCCCTGGCTGTCGAACTCCCGGGTCAGGATAACGTCGGGATCGGGAAAGCGGGGAAGGTCCTGTCCTCCGCCGGGGGCGGCCCGCGGGTTTTCGGATGCTTCGGTACACAATCCGGCCCGCTTCAAAGCCTCCTTGGCCCGCTTCCGGTCCTCCGTCTCACTCGTATGCCGTCCCATCAGCACATTTTCCAGCACCGTGTCCGCAAAGATCTTCCCGTCCTGGAAGGCGGCGGCGAACAGCTCCCGGTACCGGGCCAGATGGTAGCGCCGGATATCCACGTCATTTACCAGGATTCGCCCCTCCTGGGGGTCATAGAGCCGCAGCAGCAGCTTCACCAGAGTGGTCTTTCCCGCCCCGTTGAAGCCCACCAGGGCCAGCGTCTCTCCCTTCGTCACCTCAAAGCTCACATCCCTCAGCGCCTTTCGGCCATTTTTGTAGGCGAAGGTCACGTGCTCAAAACGGATGGAACGGATGACCGGCTCCGGCTCCATTCCGCCGCTGTCCTCCGGGATGGCGGGCTGATAGTTCAGAAAATTCTGAAGCTGCTCCACATAAAGGCTGTCCCTCACCGCATTCTGCGCCGCTTCGGAAAAGAAGAAAAGCTGCCAGGTGCACACCCGGAAGAGATCCTGAAAGATAATCAGATCCCCGAAGGTCATGGTGCCGCTGACCAGAGTCCGGTATCCGGCGTAGATCAGAGCCCCCTCGTACAGCAGGGTGAAGGTGAAGATCTGAAACAGCCAGAACAATACCATGTTTTTGACCGAGTACCGCCGGGCGGTGGACTGGAGGGAGGAGACGGCGTCCTCGTACTTTTTTCTCAGCAGGAGGAAGACGTTGGTGAGCCGCAGCTCCTTGGCGTAGTCAGCGAGGCGGACCGTGCGGGTTACGTAGTCGATGATCCGGTGAAAAAGGACCATCTCCCGGTCCATGGCAAAGAGCCGGCGGTTCAGCCTGCCGTTGAACAGGAAATTTCCCAGCAGCGGGAACAGGATGAAGAGAATGGACAGCCGGTCAATGCGGAGGATGACCCCGAAGGCAAGGACCGCGGTCACCAGGCTCCCCGCCAGATTGGCCATATTTCGCAGCGTGTCAAGGAGACGGGTCTGGGACTGGGTCAGGGCCATCATGTACTGATTGTAAAATTCGCTGTCCTCGAAGCAGCCAAGATCCACCTGGCAGGCCTTTTCCTGGAGCAGCTGGTTTACGCTGGTGCTCAGCAGGGGATCCGTCGCCGGGCGGACGATGTGCTGGACGTAGCTGCTCTCCAGATAGAGCGGCAGAAGAGCCAGCACCGCGCCCCAGAGAAATGACAGAAGGCGCGGATAGGTGACGCCCTCCATGGCCATGGGAATCAAGGTGCGGAGCACCAGCAGGTCCACAATGAGATGCCTGAGATGATCCAGCACCGCGTCCGCCATCTCCCAGCAGACCCGCCGGGGACAGATTTTCTAGGACAGCCTCAGAAAGAAAATATGGGTGCCAAGCACCCGCCGGAAGGGTGATTGTTTCATGAAAAAGCTCCTTTCCCGATCGTGCCGGCGGCCTTTTGTACGCCGGTGTTACAGGTACTATACCAGAAAAATACCCCGCCGCGAAGGATTTGGGTCAAACAGCGGCGGTTTGGCCTTGAATTCTGATTGCAAATTAGGAGGGAGGACCGTATAATGGAGGATGACGCGCCGGGAAAAAAGGAGATGGGAGGAAAGGGGGAGACGGGATGCTTCGGGTGGCGGTTTGTGATGATGATCCCTGCCTGCTGGAGGAGATTCACAGCAAAGCCCAGGAATGTTTCGGGCGGAATAAGATTCTGGCTCTGCTCGCGGACTTTCGGGAGGGGCGGCATCTGCTCTATGAGATTGAGGACGGGGCGGTATTTGATCTCCTGCTGCTGGACATCGAGATGCCGGGGATGGACGGGATGGAGCTTTCCGGGCGGATCCGGGAATATCTGCCGGACAGTCTGATTATCTTTATCACCTCCCATTTTGAGTACGCGGTGGACGCCTATGAGCTGAATATCTTCCGGTATATTCCGAAGCAGCAGCTGGAGGGCAGACTTCAGAACGGGCTGCTGGACGCGGCCTCCTATCTGAGCATCCAGAATAAAGCTTCCTATATTATAGATAATCAAAACCGGATCGAGCGGATTCTTCTGAAGCATGTGCTGTACATCAGCCATGAAAACAAGAACTCCGTCTTTCATTTGGTCCGGAGGCGGGGCGGAGAGGACCGGGAGTACCGGGTGCGGAAATCTTTGGCCCGGATTCTGGAGGAGCTGGACTGTGAGGATTTCTTTATGATTGATCGGGGCTGTATCGTGAACCTGAGTCACGTTTTGGGAGTGAAAAATAATGTGTGCGTCATGAAGGAGGGAATTGCCCTCCCCGTGGCCCTGAGCCGCACCCGGGCGCTGAAGGAGACGCTACACACCTATTGGAACAGCAGGCTGTGACGAGAAGGAGAGAGGGCGGCACAATGAACCGAAAACAGGAGCTCAATTTTCTGAAAATGAAAAACCAGATTCTGGAGGAAAATTATCAGGCCCTCTACGCCAGCTATGAGGCCAACGCAAAGCTCTATCACGATATGAACAATCACCTGAGCGCGCTGTACCGGTTTCTGGAGGAGGAAAAGTACGGTCAGGCTATGGAATATATCTCGGGTCTGTCCTCCAGGCCCCGGGAATTGCTGTCCTGCGTGTGGACGGGAATTCCCCTGGTGGACGGCATCCTGAACGCCAAGGCCGCCCGGGCGGGGAGACAGGGGATTTCCATGGAGATCAATGCGGAATACCCCCGCAACGCCCAGATCGCCGCCGACGATCTCTGCGTGATTTTGACGAATCTGCTGGACAACGCCATCGAGGCCGCCGGGAAGGAGCCGGATATTTCCCGGCGGTTTGTGGAGGTGACGGTGCGCAGGATTCCCAACTTCCTGTTGATCCGGGTGAGAAACAATGCTCCCGTCCCGCCCCGCCGCCGCTTCGGGAGGCTTCAGACCGACAAACCGGACCGGAGGAATCACGGGCTGGGGCTGCGCAGCGTGGAGGAGACCGTGGAAAAATACGAGGGCTCCCTGTCGCTGGAGTATCAGGACGGGCGGTTTGAGGCGGCGGTGATTCTGTATTATTGAGAACGGCGGGCCGGTGTACGGTAAAAAGCGCGAGACGCAGCGGTTTGGCGGGATGGAGAGATTTGTGGAATCGAGTCGAAAGGAGACAGGAAAGGATGGAAATCAGAAGGGCTGTATGGGAGGATTTGCCTCAGATCATGGAGATCTATGCCCGGGCACGGGCCTTCATGCGGGAGACGGGGAATCCTACCCAGTGGGGGGACGGCTATCCCCAGGAGAGTCTGATCCGCCAGGATATCGCTGAGGGAGTCAGCTATGTGGCGGAGGAGAAGGGAGAGCTGGAGGCCGTATTTATGTTCCGGCAGGGGGAGGATCCCACTTATCGGGTGATCGAGGAGGGCGCCTGGCGAAACGACGCGCCCTACGGCGTGCTTCACCGGATCGCCAGCATGGGCCGGGTCAGGGGAGCCGGGTCTCGCTGTATCCAGTGGTGCTTTGACCAGTGCGGGAACCTGAGAGGCGACACCCACAGTGACAATAAGGTAATGCAGCATGTGCTGGAAAAAAACGGCTTTGTGAGATGCGGCCGCATTTATGTGGCGGACGGCAGTCCCCGGATCGCCTATCAGAAGGTCAAATAGAAAGCCGCTGACACAGGTCGGCTTAAAGCGGAATAAAAAAGCCGCTGACGCGGGACAGCGGAAAACAGAATAAAAAGCCGCCGACACAGAATGGCGGAAAACAGAATAAAAAGCCGCCGACACAGAATGGCGGAAAACAGAATAAAAAGCCGTCGGCAAAGAACGGCAGAAAGCAGAATAGAAAAGCCGTCGGCACAGGACGGCAGAAAAGCGGGAAAGTATAGTTAGGAGATCATATGGAACAAAAAGAAATCTTAGAGCTGCTGCGAAAAGTAGAGAAGGGACAGATCACGGCCGAACAGGCCATGTCCGATATCAGCCTCCGGCCGGAGCTTTTGGTGGGGAATTACGCGGACATTGACCTGCACCGCCACCTTCGTCAGGGGATGCCGGAGGTGATCTACGGGGAGGGAAAGACGGCGGAGCAGATCCTGGGGATCGCCTCCGCCATGAAGGAGAAGGGCATCCACAATATCATGATCACCCGTCTTTCCCCGGAAAAGGCTTCCCGGATCGCCGAAGGCCTGGAGCTGGACTACCGGGAGACGCCGAGGATCGGCATCGTGAACGGAAGAGACACCGGGAGAAAGGGAAAGATCGCGGTGGTGGCCGCCGGGACCAGTGATCTTCCGGTGGCGGAGGAGGCCGCTGTGACCGCAGAGATCTATGGCAACCAGGTGGAGCGGGTCTACGATGTGGGAGTAGCCGGTATCCACCGTCTGCTCCACCGCCTTCCCATCCTGGAGGACGCCAATGTGATCATCGCCGTGGCCGGCATGGAGGGAGCCCTGGTCAGCGTCATCGGCGGCCTGGTGGCCTGCCCCGTCATCGGCGTCCCCACCAGCGTGGGCTACGGCGCCAATTTCGGCGGCCTTGCCGCCCTTCTGTCCATGCTGAACTCCTGCGCCAGCGGCGTCAGCGTGGTCAACATCGACAACGGCTTCGGCGCCGGCGTCCTTGCCTCCAAGATCAACCTCCGGATTTGTGGTAACCCTGTCCATAGCTAGAGCGTGTTTGAAAATTCATTGCACCTGTCTGGCAGCCCCACTTTGCGGC
>CAZGRM010000151.1:0-8560 GCA_964528295.1 uncultured Lachnospiraceae bacterium | reverse complement strand
GGAGCCTGAAAAGCTCCGATTTTCTGTTCACAAGTGGCAAACTCGGGTTATAGCAAACAGAAGTATGAATTGCAATTGTCTTCTCCGCAAGTTATCCGGCCTAATCCCGCTCCATTTTCAGTACCTCCGCGCTGTAAGCGTCGATCGTGTACTCGTACTCTGTCCTGCCATAATAGAACTCAACCTCGTAGATGACTCTGCGGCTGCCCTGCTCAAATTTTATTTTGGAGAAGGCCACATCCGCCTCAGTCAGCCCCGCGTCCTGCAGCGCCGCCTCCTTGGCCCGCTCCATCCCCACAAGGGTGTCCCCATTTTCCGGCGATTCCGTCTCATCCGCCTCGGAATCCGCCGAATCCTTTTTCAGGCTGGCCTCCGCCACCGCGTCACCGATATCCCTTCCGTCTATCTCCCACTCCAGAATCGCTCCGTCCGCTTCCCGTATCACGTACTCATGATCAATCCCTTCCACAAGAAAGGATACCTCGTAAACCTCCTCGCCGTTTTCCCGTTCCATTTTTGTGGCCAGACGCTCCGCCTGATCCGCCGTGATATCGGCATCCGCAAGGGCAATGGCTTCCGCTCCCTCCATATCCACGGCCGCCGCCTCTTCCGCCAGCGCCGCATTGGCGCCAAGAGCCAACAGAATGCCCATCATCCCCGCTGCCAGTACATTTTTTCCACGAAACAAATTTATTTTTTTCATTTTATCTTTCCCTCCTGTTTTTTTATGCCATTATCTTATCCCAAAAACATTAGAAAAACATTAGAAAACAAAAAAATTTCATTGATTCTAAACCAAAAAAGTGAAAATGCTTCCCTCCCCGGGCGCGCTCTCCACCGTCACCCTTCCCCCATGAAGGGCGGCGATGCTCTTTACCATGGAAAGGCCCAGCCCGGCCCCCCGGCCGCCCCGGGAGGGATCCGCCTGGTAGAAGCGGTTCCATATCTTTGCCTGCTGCTCCTCTGTCATCCCGATCCCGTCATCCTCCACCGACAGGCAAGTCTGCTCCCCCTCCTTTTTCAGCTTTACCAGAATGTGCCCCTTTTCCTTTCCGTACCGGCACCCGTTGGTGATCAGGTTCGTCAACAGCCTGGCCAGAAGGGCCTCGTTCCCGTTTACAAAAACCTCCGGGACCAGGTCCCAGCTCAGCGTAATCCCCCGCTCCATCAGCCGCTCCATTTCCTGACACACATCAAGGCACAGGGCGGACAGATTTACCTTCTCCATCCCCACCCGCTCCGGATTCTGTTCCAGCCGGGTAAACTCCAGCAGCTCATTGATTAAGGAGGCCATCCTTTTTCCCTGGCGCTGAATCACCTCCAGAGCCTCCCTGTATTCCTCCGGGTCCCTCTCCTTCTCCAGCATATACTCGCACTCCGAAACAATGACAGCCACCGGAGTCCTCAGCTCATGGGAGACGTCGGATGTGAACTGCTGCTCCGCCTTGAAGGAGGATTCCAGGCGGTCAAACATATGGTCAAAGGTGTCGGCAAGCTGATGCAGCTCATCCCTGCCTTCCCCCAGACCGATGCGCCTGGTCAGATCATTTCCCTCCCGGATGCTCCAGGCCGCCTCCCCGATCTGCTTGATGGGGCGCAGAAAACGACCCGCCAGCAGATAGCCTCCCAGGACAGAAAATACGACAATCACCGGAATCACCCAGAGAGTCAGCCTGGCTATGGTGATGGTCTGCGTCGTCCCGTGGGTCTCAGATACAAATCCCCTCAGCCACAGAGCCTCCAGCCCCTCCCCGGACAGGGCCCGGTCATAAATATAGTACCGGACGCCCTTTACCCGGATTCGCTGAAGCACCCCGTCCGCGAAGGGATACTCCGCCACCTCCCCGGCCGCCGGATTTTCCCCGTAAAGAAGCTCCCCCTCCTCATCGTAGAGGGACGTACAGATGCCATTCAGGCGGTTCAGGAAATCATCGTCGATTTCCAAAAATCCCCCCTGATATTTCAAATACAGATCGTCCCCGTCCATCCAGTCCGAGGAGCCGAGGCTTCTGTAGAATTCCACCTCATCCACATTTTCCTCCACCATCTCGATCAGCTGGTCCTGTACCCCCTTCTGAATGACAGAATTGCTGATCATCATCACGGCCACCACGGCCAGCGCCGCGATCAGCACCAGCACTGCGGAAAACCAAAGGGTGATCTTCGTCCGAATCGTCAGCTTTCTCATCGTCCCTCCCGCAAAACGTATCCTTTTCCCCGTACTGTGTGAATCAGCTTCTTCTCATGCCCGTCGTCAATCTTTCTCCGCAGATAGCTGATGTACACGTCCACCACATTCGTTCCGCCCTCATAGTCAAAATTCCAAATGTGATTTTCAATTTTTTCCCTGGAGAGAACGATATTTTCATTTCGCATCAGATACTCCAGCACCGCGTACTCCTTCGCGGACAGAGGAATCTCCCTGCCGGACCTGGTCACCCTGTGGCCGGAGCAGTCCAGCACCAGGTCCGCCACCGTCAGGGTGCTGTCGGTCTGCCTCCCCGCCACCCGGGTCATTGCCCGTATTCTGGCCATCAGCTCCGCGAAGGCGAAGGGCTTCACCAGATAATCGTCCGCGCCAAGGTCAAGGCCCGCGACCCGATCCTCCACCGCGTCCCGGGCCGTCAAAAACAGCACCGGCACGGAAATGCCCTTCCTCCGGGCCTGCCTCAGCACCTCAAAGCCATCCATCCCGGGCATCATCACATCCAGCACAGCCCCGTCATACTCCGCCGAAGAAAGATATAAGAGAGCCTCCTCCCCGTCATAACAGCTATCCACAGAATACCCCTCGGAAACCAGCTTCCTCGTAATAATCCGATTCAAATCCCGTTCATCCTCCGCCAGCAGCAGCCTCATATCCCGTTCTCTCCTTTCCGATGGTTTTATTCTTTTATTTTAGTGACCTTTTTTTCCAAAGTCAACAATCACCCGAAAAAACGGACGGGATCACGATCTCCACCACGGCGCCGTAATTTTCCGCCATATTGCAGAGACGGATGCTGGCCTGATCCCCGTACAGAATCTTCAATCGCTTGATGGTGTTCCGAATACCGATGTGCTCCCGCCCGTCATAAACGATGGGCGTATCCTCCTCCACGGCCCGGAGAATTTTCTCCGGAAATCCATTCCCGGTATCGGAAAGGGTAATGTACAAAAAGTTTTTTCCGTCCATGGTCTCAATGGTCAAATAAAGAGTGATCTCGATGTGCCCTCCGGCGATCAGCCCGTGGCAGACCGAGTTTTCCACAAACACCTGCAAAAGAAGAGGCGGTATTTTATATTTTCCGATCTCCTCCTCCATAATCACCTCGTAGGTAAAGGCTCCGGGGACCCGGATCTGCTGAATATCGATATAGCTCTGGATATGCTCCAGCTCATCCTTGATGGTCCGAAGCTCAAAGGTATCCTTGATCACATACCTCATATAATTAGACACCACATCCGAGATACGCACGATGTCCTCCGCATGGTGAAGCTCCGCCATGCTCTGGATGATGCTGAGGCAGTTCAGGAAAAAGTGGGGCCGCACCTGCTCCCGCACGTACTCCAGCTCAATGCGCTTCCTGGCCAGCTCCTTCTCATAAACGGCGATTCGAAGGGACTGAAGCTCCCGGAACATCTCCCGGAACTGCCGGCTGGCCACCTCCAGCTCCACGATTCCATTTTTCTCCGTATCATTCAGCCAGGTGTCCTCCTCGGGATTTTTCAGGCCCTCCACAAAGCCCCGCATCGGCTTCAAAATTTTCCGGTAAAAATACAGGAAAATCCACAGCGCCACCGCAACGATCAAAATGAACGCGAAGACCAGCACCGCCTGAATATGGAACAGACGGTCCAGCACTCCTCTGGAGAGAAGGAGAAGAATTTTAAAATCCCCCACCCGTTTCAGCTCATAGGTGTACCACGCGTAATCGTCCGTCATCCCCTCTCTGTTGGCTCCCTGGACAATCAGCTCCTGAACATCCTCCCGTCCCCGGGCATTTGAGCCCATGAAAAGAGCCTGATCCCTCTCGAAAAACGGAATTCCCTCGTAGCCCAGATTCCGGATCCGCATATTCGCGAACAAATCATCCAGCTTCGCCACACAGCCCACGGCTCTGCCGTCCTGCTGCAAAGCGCCGTACAGGTAGTCGTATCCGTCCGCCTCAAAGAAATTCCAGATCACCCCGCTGTCGTTTTCCTCTATCAGCTCCCGGACCCTTTCCCTCAGAGTCTCCGCCTCCGCCGTCCGCCGGCTGGCGGGGAAATACACCCCGCTGTCTATAATCAGGAAATCCGCCGAATATACGTACTCATAAAAGCTGTATTTGCCCTCATATACGGTGCGCTTTGTAAAATTGGCGTCCGTAATATCATCAATCAGCTCATAATACTGGCTCTGGTTCGG
Organism: uncultured Lachnospiraceae bacterium; assembly: GCA_964528295.1. Taxonomy (GTDB): domain Bacteria; phylum Bacillota; class Clostridia; order Lachnospirales; family Lachnospiraceae; genus Choladousia. The sequence continues at coordinate 4,170 of CAZGRM010000151.1, read as the reverse complement.
GGAGATGGATTCCGGAATCCGCTCCAGCTCCTTGTTGTCCCTCACCCGCATGACCAGAAATTCCGTGGAAAGGTTCTCAATCTCCTTGCCCAGCAGCTCCACATACAGACTGGCCTTGTCCGCCATGCACTCGTAGGCCAGCTGCTTCACCTCCCAGATATTTCTCAGCATGGCAAACAGGATAATAAACAGCAGCACCAGAAAAATCACAGACAGACGGAAAATTATGGAGCTGATCCCATTTTTTCTTTTTTGCATCCTCTCTTTACACCCCTCCCGTTTCTCTTCACACGATTCAGTATACTATCTACCCGGGTCTTTGGAAATGATCTTTTAAAAAAACAGAAGGCTTGGACGGGTATTTCCCAATACCCGTCCAAACCTCTTCACACAAAGCTATTGATTTTCATCTGTTACGCGCCGGCTTATTCTGCCGCCACCTCGAGGTAAGCCGCGTAAGCGTCCTTCTGAATCTCCACCAGTCTCTCCAGACCCATCGCGTTGAGCTGCTCCACGTAGCTGTCCCACTCCTCATCAACGCCGCCGTCCACTACCCAGTGGGCATACTGGGATTCCGCATACGCGTAGATATCGGTGGTCATCATGTTCATCTCGCTCACCTGCTCCTCCGTGTATTTCACTACCGGGAAGGTCTTTGTGGCGTATTCCGCGTTGATATCGGCCGCCAGCTTCACGCCGTCACCCTGAGTGGTGGGAAGGATCACGTTGGCCGCAAACTCGTCGGTCATATACTTCGGTCCGAAGTCGCGCATGGAGTAGGACCATGCGGAGGTATCAAGAGAGGTGCCGTCCGCCGGCTCCAGCAGCGTATAGGTGCCGTCCCCGTTGTCAGAAATCTGATCCGGGATGGAGCCGTAGTAGGTCTGCAGAGATACCAGATCGGTATAGAACTCATCCGCCCACTGGAGAAGCAGCTCAGGATTCTCGCAGGAGGTGGTGATCACCAGTTCTCGGTCGGACATATCCAGGAAGGAGGGATCCGCCTCGGCGTACCGGTTTCCGTCCGGGCCCGCCAGCGCCGGGATTACCTCAAATTCTCCCGCGTTCACGCCAGCCTCCGCGTCCGCGGTCCAACCAAACATCAGGCCCGTCTCAGATCCGCCCTCGGAGCTGATTTTGGATTTGTACATGGAATTGTCCTGGGTGAAATACTCCGGATCGATGAGACCCTTCTCATACAGACCATGCATCCACTTCACGGCTTCCTTATAATTTTCCTGTGTAGCCATAAACACGGCTTCCCCATCCTCGTTCAGGCCCATAAAGTTGTCAGCCCGGCTGCACATGGTTCCAAAGGGAAGAAGAATGTTTCTCAGGTCATATTTCAAGGTTCCGGTGTAGGTGTAGGGAATTTCATTAGAGGCGTCTCCGTTACCGTCCGCGTCCTGATCCTTAAAGGCCTGCAGCACTGCCTCCAGCTCCTCATAGGTGGTGGGCATCTCCAGTCCCAGGTTATCCAGCCATTTCCGATTGATATAGCCGTTGTTCGCGATGGCCGCGCGGAGCGGAAGCTTCTTAACCAGGCTGTAGATCTGTCCGTCCCGGTCCTGAGCCAGAGCCTTCATGGCGGGATCCGCCTCCATGATCGCCGTCAGATTCGGCATGTTCTCAGCGATCAGGTCTGTCAGCTCCACAAAGCTGTCCTTATTCTGCTGCATATCGGCGTTGGTCAGGCAGATGGAGCCAAAGAACGCGTCCGGCAGCTCACCGGAGGCCAGCAGCAGGGATTTCTGCTCAGACCAGTCATTGTTGTAGTAAATATCCCACTCGATATTGATGTTGTATTTGTCCTCCAGCTCCTTCATGACGCCCTCGTGGAGGAACTCGGTGGGCCAGGAATCGGTCCATCTCACCGTGGCGATGCGGAAGGTGGTCTTTCCCTCCTCCGCCTGTACCGGTATCACCATGGCGCCGCCCACCATCGCGGCCGCCAGAGACAGACTCATGATCTTCTTGTAATTTCTCTTCATACTTTTTACTCTCCTTTTCTTTATTTATTTTAATTGGCTTTGATACGTACCAATTAGAATCCTATCCCTTCAGGGAGCCTACCATCACACCCTGATTGAAATACTTCTGCACAAAGGGGTACATGCACATGATGGGCAGGGACGCCACAACGATGATGGAGTATTTGATCAGCTCCGCCATCTCCTGGGCCTCCGACGCCGCGGTGCCGGTCAGCATGGCGCTGGCGGTCTGGTTGTTGATCAGTATCTGCCGCAGGATCAGCTGAAGCGGTCTCAGGTTGTCATCCCGTATGTAAATCATGGCGTTGAAGTAGGAATTCCACTGTCCCACAGCGGCCCACAGTGCGATCACCGCCAGGATCGCCTTGGAGAGCGGCAGCACGATGGAAAAGAAATACTGCATCGTGCCGGCCCCGTCAATCTGGGCCGCGTCCCACAGCTCCTCCGGGATGCTGTTGTTGAAGAAGGTGCGGGATACGATAATATAATAAGTGATGACCGAGAAGGGCAGCACCAGCACCCAGAAGGTATTGTACAGCCCGAATTTCTGGATATTCATGTAGGTGGGAATCAGGCCGCCGCCAAAAAACATGGGGATCATATAAAAGATCACAAAAAACTTTCTTCCATATAAATCCCTCCGGGACAGCGCGTAGCCCGCCGGAATATTCACGGCCAGACAGATCAAGGTCCCCACAATGGTATAGAGAATCGTATTTCTGTATCCGATCCACAGATCCTTGTATTGCAGCAGGTGCTCATAGCCCTTCAGAGAAAATCCCTTCGGAAGCAGCACCACGGCCCCCGACGCCACCGCCTTTGGATTGCTGATGGAGGCGATCACGATAAAATACATGGGGTAGAGAACAATCAGGGTAATCATCCCCGCCAGCAGATACAGGAAGAAATCAAAAATCTTATCCTCCCTGGACTTTCTGATTTTTGTCCGCCCCGCGGTCGCTTTTTTCATTTCTGTCAACCTCCCTCCTCAGATCAAAGACGTATCCTGCCACTTGGCCGAAATGTAGTTCACCGCCAGCAGCAGCACCAGATTAATTACACTGTTGAACAGTCCGATCGCGGCGGAGAGGCTGTACTGGCTGCTGATCAGACCCATCTTATATACGTAGGTGGATATGATCTCACTGGAGGCCTGATTCAGATTGTTCTGGAGCAAATATACCTTCTCGAAGCCGATGCTCATCACACTTCCCATGCGGAGAATAAACATGATGCTGGCCGTGGGCAAAAGCAGCGGTATATCGATGTGAAACATTCTCTGAAGCTTCGACGCCCCATCCATGGTGGCCGACTCATACAGAGTGGGATCAATGGAGGACAGCGCCGCCACATACAGAATACTGTCCCAGCCCACATGCTGCCATGCCTCGGTGAGCACATACACTGTGGGAAAGGCGGAGGCCTGGCCCATCACATTGGGAAAGGTAATGCCCAGATAGCCCACCAGATGGGCGATGATCCCGTTTCTGGGGGAGGTGAACAGAAGAATCATACCGCACATAACCACTGTGGAGATAAAGTGGGGCAGATAGGTCGCCACCTGAAAAAACTTCTTAAACCGCTTCGCCATCATCTGGTTGCACAGCAGAGCCAGAATAATCGGAAGGGGAAATGTCACTGCGATACAATATAAGCTGATCACCAGCGTATTTTTAATGGTGGGCCAGAACTGATAGGAGTTAAAATACTGCTGAAAATTCTTCATCCCCACCCATTCGCTTCCCATGATCCCCAGAGCGGGCTTGAAATTTTTAAATGCGATCACAATCCCGTACATCGGTATGTAGGTAAACAAAATGAAAATAACAATAGACGGAAGCATCAGTAAATAAAGAGCCTTGCTCTTATTCAGCCGCGTCATGATATACTTCGCGCTTTTGTGCTTCGCCCGCAGCGCTTTTTCCTTCTCTGTCAAATCAGTTCCCCCTCCCTGTCTCAGACCAGCTTTTCTTTCTACTGTCATTTTAATGATTTTCTTCCGAAGGATCTATAAATACCAAGCTTTCTTATTAACAAAAACACGGCTTTTTTTGGCCGTGTTTTTATCAAAATTCTTTTCTCTTTTTTTCTTTTATCCGTTTTATTGATATTATTGCGTTTTTTTGTTATAACCCGAGTTTGCCACTTGTGAACAGAAAATCGGAGCTTTTCAGGCTCC
>CAZGRM010000150.1:0-8622 GCA_964528295.1 uncultured Lachnospiraceae bacterium | reverse complement strand
GAGCCTGAAAAGCTCCGATTTTCTGTTCACAAGTGGCAAACTCGGGTTATAGCACTTTAAAGCAAGAAAATCAAGAAAATGAGGAAAAGGCGCGGAAAAATTTTACGTGAAATAGACAAAAAATGGATTGTTTTTGCGGATCAGGGCCTGTACAATAAAGGAGGCGGGCTTTTTGTGAGACAGAGGGCCTGACCGGAAAGGAGCAGGACAGGATGGACGATAAATTTGTTACGTTTACGATTGGAAAGAAAAAGCACATTGCCCTCATTGCCCATGACGGAAAGAAGATGGAGCTGATCGAATGGTGCCAGAAGAATAAAGGGATTCTTCAGAATCATTTTCTCTGCGGCACGGGCACCACGGCCAGGATGATTTCGGAATATACGGATCTTCCGGTGAAGGGGTACAACAGCGGTCCTCTGGGCGGGGACCAGCAGATCGGGGCGAAGATCGTGGAGGGAAATATTGACTTTGTGATTTTCTTCTCCGATCCCCTGGAGGCTCAGCCCCATGACCCGGATGTGAAGGCGCTGCTTCGCATCGCTCAGGTCTACGACATTCCCATCGCCAACAACAGGGCCACCGCGGACTTTATGCTGACCTCCCGGTATATGGAGGAGGAGTATGAGCATCAGGTGATCAATTTCCGGCAGAAGGTGCTGGACCGGGCGAAAAATCTGAACGTGTCAGAGTGACAGGAGAAAAACGGGATTCATGAATCAGAAGCCAAAGGAAATGGAGGAGGCGGGGATTTCCTTCCAGCTGCTGCGCGGCGGCCGGAAGACCCTGGCTCTCCAGATAAAAGCGGACGGTACCGTGCTGGCCCGGGCGCCATACCGGATGCCGGAGTACCGGGTCCGCCAGTTTGTCCGGGAGAAAGCCGGCTGGATCAGAAAAAATCAAGAAAAGGCGGCGACGAGGCGGAGGCCGGCGGGGGAGGGCGCGGCCCTCTCCCCTGAGAAAAGGGCGGAGCTTCTGGCCCTGGCCCCGGAGGTATTCCGGGACAGGGTAGAATATTTTGCGCCCCAAATCGGAGTGACCTACACCAAAATCACGATTCGGGACCAGAAGACCCGGTGGGGGAGCTGCGGTGGTACGGGCAGCCTGAGCTTTAATTTCCGGCTTCTTCTGGCGCCCCCGGAGGTATTGGATTACGTGGTGGTCCATGAGCTCTGCCACCGGCGGGAGATGAATCACTCCGCCGCCTTTTGGGCCCAGGTGGCCCGGATCCTTCCGGACTATCCCCTCAGGCGGGCGTGGCTGAAGGAGAACGGCTGGAGGCTGATGGACTAACGCCCGGGAGATGGGTCAGGATTCCTTCGAAGCGGGGGGAAAGCAGAACTGGTACATCTCCTCATAGGCCTCCAGCTCCGCCTCCGAGGAGGGAAGAGCCGGGATCAGGCCGGTACAGTCCATGGAGGAGCAGATGCTCCTGGAAAACTCCGAATCCTCAAAAGAATGAGAAGAAATCAAATCTGTGACGCCGGCCTTGCCGGTCTTTTTTTTATCCTCAGAATGGACGTGCGGTTTCATAATCAAAAATCCCCTTTCCGTAGTAGTCAGTAACAGTATTGGGAAAAAAGAAAAAAGTATTCGGAAATAGTGGTTGAAAAAAATAGAAAAATATGCTAATATAAACGCAACTAAAAGTTTATCACAAATATAATAGAGCATAGAAAAGAGGAATGTGACATGTTCAGCACAGTCATATCCGCCGCCATCCACGGGATCGAGAGTAGAGTGATATCCGTTGAGGCGGACGTGAGCAACGGTCTGCCTGGCTTTGCCATGGTGGGCTATCTGGCCTCTGAGGTGCGGGAGGCCCAGGAGCGGGTGAGGACCGCCCTGAGAAATTCCGGCTATCAGATGCGGCCCCAAAGGATCACCGTAAATCTTGCCCCGGCGGATATCCGAAAGTCCGGCACCGGCTTTGATGTCCCCATTGCGGTGGCGCTGATGGCGGCCTACGGGCTCCTTCCCCAGGAGGCTTTGGGAGGGATCCTTTTTGCGGGGGAGCTGGGGCTGGATGGGAGGATTCAGGGGATCCGGGGTGTACTGGGGATGGTACTGGAGGCCCGGGAGGCGGGCTGCCATTCCTGCGTGATTCCAAAGGAGAATGTGAGGGAGGGGGCTGCCATCCAGGGGATTCAGGTTTACGGAGTGGGACACCTGAGAGAGCTGGTGGACCAGCTCACCTCGGAGAAAAAGAAGGAGCCGGCGCATATTAATATAGAAGAAATGTTTCCGGGACCGGCCGGCGCCGGTGATCCTGATTTCTCCGATATCAAAGGGCAGAGGGGAGTAAAGCGGGCTGCCGAGATCGCCGCCGCCGGGATGCACAATCTGCTGATCAGCGGCCCTCCCGGGTCCGGGAAGAGCATGATCGCGAAGCGGATTCCATCGATTCTCCCGCCTCTGTCGATGGAGGAGGCGCTGGAGGTGACCAGGATTCACAGTATCGCGGGGACTCTGCCGGGAGATGGGATCATGACGCGGCGGCCCTTCCGCATGCCCCACCACACGGCCTCGGCCGTGGCTTTGACCGGGGGAGGCTTCAATCCCCATCCCGGGGAGATCAGTCTGGCCCACCGGGGGGTGCTGTATCTGGATGAGCTGCCGGAATTTCCCAGCGATACGCTGGAGACGCTGCGGCAGCCCCTGGAGGATGGGGAGATCCGGGTCTCCAGGATCAGCGGCAGCTACGTCTTTCCTGCCAAGTTTATGCTGGTGGCCTCCAGGAATCCCTGCAAGTGCGGCTATTATCCGGACCGGCAGCGGTGCCGGTGCGGGGAGAACAGTATCCGGAAATATCTGGGCAGAATCAGCCGCCCCTTGCTGGACCGGATCGATCTTCATGTGGAGTCCAGGCGGATGGAGTACAGCGATCTGGTGGAGCGGCAGCGGGAGGAGTCCTCCCGGGAGATCCGGGAGAGGGTGGAGGCGGCCCGGGAGATCCAGGGCCGGAGGTACCGGGACAGCGGCTTTCATTTCAATTCCGAGCTCACCCCGGCGGAGCTGCCCCGGTACTGCGGGCTGGGGACGCGGCAGGAGAAGCTGATCCGGGGGATCTATGAGCAGAAGCATTTGACCGCCCGGTCCTATCACCGGATGCTGAAGGTGGCCAGGACCATTGCGGACCTGGAGGGCTGTGAGGAGATCGAGACCCGGCATTTAAGCGAGGCTGTGCTTTACCGCCCCTCGGAGCTGTTTTGGTGAAGCTCCGGGGGATCGAAGAGAGGAGCGGAGGATAACGATACAGGAAAAGGGGAGACAGAAGAATTCGGAGTGGGTGGAATCATACCGGGAGGAAGAGATGGCGGAGCCCTATTGGGAGTGGCTTTGCGGGATTCCCTCCCTCTATCGGACTCAGCAGGAGGTGCTGCTGCGCTGCTTTAAAAGTCCCCGGGCGGTGTGGGAGGCCACTGGGGCGGAGCTTGGGCTGCTGGAAAAGAGGGGCTGTGCCTGGGTGGGGAAGGTATCCCGGCATCAGAAAAGAATTTCTCCCGAGCAGATATCGCATAGACACAGGGAGGCCGGAATACAATTTATCAGCCACCTGCACGCCGCGTATCCGAAACGGCTGGGGAATCTGAAGGATAAGCCCTACGGACTCTTTTTCCGGGGCGAGCTGCCCCGGGAGGAGGCGAAGGCCGTGGCTGTGGTGGGGGCCCGGTCCTGTACCCACTATGGAAGGCGGATGGCGGAGCTGATCGCGGAGCGGACGGCCCGGTCCGGCGGGGTGGTGATCAGCGGAGCCGCCTACGGGGTGGACGGAGCCGCCCAGTGGGCCGCTCTGGAAAAAGGAGGGAAGAGCTTTGGCGTGATGGGCTGCGGGGTGGACTGCCCTTATCCCGCCTCCAACGCCCGGCTTTTTGAACGGCTGGAGCGCCAGGGAGGGATCCTCTCGGAATTTCCGCCGGGCACACCGCCTGAGCGGTTCCATTTTCCCATGCGGAACCGGATCATCAGCGGTCTGGCCGATGTGGTAGTGGTGGTGGAGGCCAGGAAGAAAAGCGGATCCCTGATCACGGCGGATTTCGCGGCGGAGCAGGGCCGACATGTGATGGCGGTGCCGGGCCGGACCGACGACCCACTGAGCCAGGGCTGCAACGATCTGATCGCCCAGGGGGCAGGGGTGATTTTATCCGCAGAATCCTTTGGAGAAAGCGTTTTTCCGGAAGTATACTGCCGGAAAAACGAGTTTTCAGAAAATTTAGCACTTGCGCCCGCTGAAAAATTAGTGTATAGTAGTCTCGGTTTGCATTCGAAAAGCATATGGGAGCTGGCCGAACGCACTTCCCTGTCTCTGGCGGATCTGAGCGCCAGCTTGTGGTCTCTGGAGCAGCAGGGATTGATCAGAGAAATCGAATCGAATTACTATATAAGAATGAGATAGTGATATTTCATGGGAGGTAACTGCTATGCCGAAATATCTGGTGATCGTGGAGTCACCCGCGAAAGTGAAAACCATTAAAAAATTCCTTGGCGCCAACTATGAGGTGCTTGCGTCCAATGGACATGTCCGGGATCTGCCCAAGAGCCAGATGGGCATCGACGTGGACCATGGCTTTGAGCCGAAATATATTACGATCCGGGGAAAGGGGGAGATCCTGGCCGCGCTGCGCAAGGCGGAGAAGAAGGCCGAGAAGGTATATCTGGCCACGGACCCTGACCGGGAGGGCGAGGCCATCTCCTGGCATCTGGCGGAGGCGCTGAAGCTGGATCCGAAGAAGCAGAAGAGAATTACCTTTAATGAAATTACAAAGGGGGCGGTGAAGGAATCCCTGAAGCATGCCCGCCCCATAGATATGGACCTGGTGGACGCACAGCAGACCAGGCGTATCCTGGACCGCATGGTGGGATACCGGATCAGCCCGCTGCTGTGGCAGAAGGTAAAGCGGGGACTGAGCGCGGGAAGAGTCCAGTCGGTGGCGCTGCGGATCATCGGGGACCGGGAGGAGGAGATCAACGCCTTCATCCCCCAGGAATACTGGACGCTGGACGTGTCCTTGGCGGCGGAGGGGGAGAAGAAGCCTCTCACCGCGAAATTCTTTGGGAAAGAGAAGAAGATGACCATTTCCTCCGAGCAGGAGATGGAGGAGATCAAGAGGGAGCTGGCCCAGGCCGCCTATGTGGTGGAGGAGGTAAAGAAGGGGGAGCGGACGAAGAAGGCTCCGCTGCCCTTTACCACCAGCACGCTGCAGCAGGAGGCGGCCAATGTGCTGAATTTCTCCACGCAGAAAACCATGCGGCTGGCACAGCAGCTCTACGAGGGTGTGGATATCAAGGGGAACGGCACTGTGGGACTGATAACGTACCTGCGTACCGATTCCACCCGTATCTCCGATGAGGCGGACCAGCTGGCCAGAACCTACATCAAAGAACAGTACGGACCGGAGTACGCGGCGGAGCAGGTGGAGGCCTCCAAGGGTGGAAAAAAGATACAGGACGCCCATGAGGCCATCCGGCCTACGGATATCAGCCGGATTCCGCTGCTGGTGAAGGAGTCTTTGAGCCGGGATCAATTCCGCCTGTATCAGCTGATCTGGAGGCGTTTTGCCGCCAGCCGTATGACCCCGGCCAAATATGAGACCACGGCGGTGAAGATCAAGGCGGGGGATTACCGTTTCAACGTGTCCGCGTCCCGGGTGGTATTTGAGGGCTTCCGTTCCGTCTATACCGAGAGCGACGACGGGAAGGAAGAGAACAATGTGATGACCGGAAGGCTGGAGCCGGGCATGGAGCTGAAGCTGAAGGAGATGGATCCGAAGCAGCATTTTACCCAGCCCCCGGCCCATTATACGGAGGCGTCCCTGGTGCGGGCCCTGGAGGAGCAGGGGATCGGCCGTCCCAGCACGTACGCGCCTACCATCACCACGATCATCGCCCGCCGCTATGTGGCGAAGGAAAACAAAAACCTTTACATGACAGAGCTGGGGGAAGTGGTGAATCATATTATGAAAGAGGCGTTTCCCAGCATTGTGGACGTGAGCTTTACCGCCAATATGGAGTCCCTGCTGGATTCCATCGGGGAGGGGACCATCAGCTGGAAGACGGTGGTGGAAAACTTTTACCCGGATTTGGACGAGGCGGTGAAGGAGGCGGAGCGGAGCCTGGAGAAGGTGACCATTGAGGATGAGGTCACGGATGTGGTCTGTGAGGAGTGCGGGCGGAATATGGTGGTGAAGTACGGACCCCACGGGAAGTTCCTGGCCTGTCCCGGATTCCCGGACTGCCGCAATACGAAGCCTTATCTGGAGAAGATCGGCGTGCCCTGCCCCCAGTGCGGCAGGGATGTGGTGATACGGAAGACGAAGAAGGGACGGAGGTACTTTGGGTGCGAGGGCGGCCCGGAGTGTGATTTTATGTCCTGGCAGAAGCCAGTGGCGAAAAAATGTCCCCAGTGCGGAGGCTACATGGTGGAGAAAGGAAACCGGGTGGTGTGTGCGGACAAGGGCTGCGGATACGTCTGCGGAAAGGATGAGTGAGGAGCCCCGGCTTGTTGACTGAACTGTAACGAACTTTTAATAAAAATGCGCCAATACACACAATATGGATTGATTTTCTGAAAATTATGTGCTACTATAGAAAATAGCAGAGCGAAAGTGAGACGATTAAAAATATCAGAACGCTGTGTGGTGGCAGAAAAATGAAACCATGGTATGTGTAGAGGAGGTTTGAGATGAGTGTACAGTTGCTGGATAAGACCCGAAAGATAAATCAGCTCCTACATAACAACAATACCAGCAAGGTGGTCTTCAATGACATCTGTGACGTGCTTACGGGCATCCTGAATTCCAATATACTGGTGATCAGTCGTAAGGGCAAGGTATTGGGAGTTGGCTTGTGTGATGGTGTGGAGGAGATTAAGGAGCTGATTGTGGACCGGGTGGGAGGCTTTATTGATCCGATGCTGAATGAGCGTCTTCTCGGTGTGCTCTCCACAAAGGAAAATGTGAATCTGGAAACTCTTGGCTTTGTGGGAGACAATGTGAAGAAGTATCAGGCGATCATTAATCCCATTGATATTGCCGGAGAGCGCCTCGGCACCGTGTTTATGTACAAATGCGGCAGTCAGTATGATATTGACGATATTATTCTCAGCGAGTACGGTACCACGGTGGTGGGCCTGGAGATGATGCGGTCCGTGAATGAGGAGAACGCGGAGGAAAACCGGAAGATACAGATTGTGAAGTCCGCGATCAGTACCCTTTCTTTCTCGGAGATGGAAGCGATTATTCATATTTTTGACGAGCTGGACGGCACGGAGGGGATTCTGGTGGCCAGCAAGATTGCGGACCGGGTGGGAATTACCCGTTCTGTGATTGTGAACGCCCTCAGAAAATTCGAGAGCGCCGGCGTCATCGAGTCCAGATCCTCGGGGATGAAGGGGACCTACATTAAGGTGCTGAATGACGTGGTATTTGACGAGCTGGCGGAGATCCGAAAGAGCAAAAATCTCTGAGCGGAGCCGGAGCAGAGAATCGATACGAAAGAAGAGAAGCCGAATGGTCCGGCTTTTCTTTTTTTGTGAGAGATTTATTCTTTTTTTATAAAAAATCGAGATAGGTAAGAAAACAAGAGGAAATCAGAGAAAAAATGAGTATAAATCAAAAAAACTGGAAATAATCGGTGATAAATCAGGTTGCAATATTTCTCTAATTTGACTAATATAGCATTGTTGATTAGCACTCGACTGAAATGAGTGCTAATAAAGAAGAGAATCAATCATCTAAGGAGGAATTAAATATGAAGTTAGTACCGTTGGGAGACAGAGTTGTATTAAAGCAGTTTGAAGCAGAAGAGACAACGAAATCCGGCATCATCCTGACCAGCAAAACCCAGGAGAAGCCGCTGGAGGCAGAGGTTATCGCCGTAGGCCCGGGCGGAATGGTGGATGGAAAAGAAGTGACCATGCAGGTAAAGGTGGGAGATAAGGTGATCTACTCCAAATACGCGGGCAACGAAGTGAAGCTGGGTGAGGAAGAGTTCATCGTGGTGAAGCAGAGCGATATTCTGGCAGTGGTAGAGGACTAATTATAATATTTTATCATATCGAATCAGGAGGAATGAATCATGGCAAAGGAAATCAAATATGGAGCAGAGGCCAGAGCGGCCCTGGAGACTGGTGTAAATAAGCTGGCGGATACCGTTCGGGTGACCCTTGGACCGAAGGGAAGAAACGTGGTTCTTGACAAGCAGTTCGGCTCTCCCCTTATCACCAACGACGGTGTGACCATTGCGAAGGAAATCGAGCTGGAGGACGCGTTTGAAAATATGGGCGCTCAGCTCATCAAGGAGGTTGCCTCCAAGACCAACGATGTGGCCGGTGACGGTACCACCACAGCCACCGTTCTCGCCCAGGCAATGGTAAATGAGGGAATGAAGAACCTGGCGGCGGGAGCTAACCCCATCGTTCTGAGAAAAGGTATGAAGAAGGCCACGGACGCCGCTGTGGAGGCCATTAAGTCCATGAGCAAGAAGGTAAACGGCAAGGAGCAGATCGCGAGAGTGGCCGCCGTTTCCTCCGGAGATGAGACGGTGGGACAGCTGGTGGCGGATGCCATGGAGAAGGTGACCGGCGACGGCGTCATCACCATCGAGGAGTCCAAGACCATGAAG